>VGXJ01000385.1 GCA_016873375.1 Phycisphaerae bacterium | reverse complement strand
GCGTGACGACGCAGGGACCGGCCTGAATCACCGTGACGGGGACATTCTTCCCGTCCGCAGTGAAGTAGCGGGTCATTCCGATTTTCTTTCCGATGATGGCTGGCATGGCTTGATGCTCGGTTCAGGAACTGGCCAGAGGTCACATGGACTTGGCCCTTGCGGGACACTCCGGCGCATGGCGCGCCGGATGACGGGGTGATTCGATTACGCCTTGATCTTGACGAAGACGCCGGCGGGAACGACGAGACGATTCAGCGCGTCGATGGTGCGCGCGTTGGGCTCGGTGATGTCGATGATGCGCTTGTGGGTGCGGATCTCGAACTGCTCACGCGACTTCTTATCGATGAACGGCGAGCGGTTGACCGTGTAGGTCTCGCGGCGCGTAGGAAGCGGCACGGGCCCAGCGACGCGCGCGCCGCTGATCTTGGCTTGCTCGACGATTTCCTTGGCGCTCGCATCGAGCACCTGGTGGTCGTAGGCTTCCATTCGGATTCGAATCCGTCCGTGCATGTTCGTTCGTGCCTTGATTTCTGAATTCGTCGCTCGTCTTCCCTGCAGGCGAGGCACCAAGCGGACGCTGCGGGGATGACCCGTCCGGTTGGGGGGAATCGGCAAGAGTAGCGATCTCCCGCAATCTGTCAATGCGGGTTGAAGGTGAAAGCGAAGTGATTAGGATGCTTCAATGGCAAGCGATTTCGTTATGAGGACATGCATGGTCGCGGCGGTGCTCGTGATCGGCACCAACGCGATCGCTCAGAACGCCCCAAAGGGCGCGAGCCAGGGCCAACCTCCACCGGCTGATGCAACGCAGCAGAAGAAGCCGAGCAGCGCCTCTCCATCGACCAAGCCGGCGGCAAGCGATCCCGCCAAGCCAGCGGTGCCAAGCTCGAAGAACCCGATAACTCCGGCACAAGGGCGGAAGGACGCCGACACGTCCGAGAACAAGGCTTCACCAGCCACTGCGCGTGTCGTTCCCCCCACCCTGGATGTCACGCCCACTGCCATCGAATCACTCGGCATGACGCTGCACCTTCCCAAGGGCGGGACCTTCGCGCGCGACATGCAGAGTGCGACGCCTGCCTTCGTGCTTGACGATCAGCAGGATCCGCCGCGCTACCGATGTCGGCTGTCAATCCTCGTGCCGAGCGAACTCGATGCCACGTGCGAGTCGCTCGTGACCGATCACCTGCATGCGATGCAGGACCGGGGCCAGAAGCCGACCATCCTTGTGAACGAACTGCTGCCGTGCGGTGATCGTGACGGGCGACTGTTCTATGCCAGCGTGCCCCTGGATGAGTCGACGACCGCGATCACGGGCTGGTACCTCGTGCAGATGGCGCCGAGCCAGTTCCTCGTCTGCAGCGTGGTCTCGAGCTCGCTCGACTTCCCACCAGTGCGAGCGACCTTGAAGGACTTCTTCACGAACTGGGACTTCGCTGATCGTGACGCGATTGCCGTGCGCCAGGTCGAGCGCCTGAAGGCAGGCTCGGAACTCCTCGAGCGCATCAACCCCGCGGTGCTGCGCGCGGC
>VGXJ01000384.1 GCA_016873375.1 Phycisphaerae bacterium | reverse complement strand
GGGCTTGATGTCGACGGCCATGCGAGGCTGCCGATGCGCTGCCGACCGTTCGAGACCCATGGTCCCCTGCCCGTGGTCGTGACGATTCGTCGGGGCGTGTCCACGCGTGCGGGGCGCCTCTGCGCAAGCCTCAGAACTGGCGCAGGAACCGCGCGTCGTTCTCGAAGAGCCAGCGAATGTCAGAGATGCCGTAGCGGCGCATGCAGATGCGCTCGACACCCAGGCCGAACGCAAACCCGCTCCAGTGCTCGGGGTCGATCCCCACCGCCGCGAACACCGCCGGGTCGACCATGCCGCAGCCGCCGATCTCGACCCACTGCCGCTGACCTCGCACGTGCATCATGATGTCCACCTCGGCGCTGGGCTCGGTGAACGGGAAGAAGCTCGGCCGCATGCGCACCTCGGCATCAGCCCCGAAGTAGGCGCGCGCAAACTGGATCAGGGTCGTCTTCAGGTCGGCCATGCTCACGTGCCGATCCACATACAGGCCCTCGACCTGGTGGAACATGCTGTAGTGCGTGGCGTCGTGCGTGTCGGGGCGATACACACGGCCCACCGCGCAGACCTTCAAGGGCGGCGGCGTGGTTTCCATGGCGCGGATCTGCACGGTGCTCGTCTGGGTGCGCAAGAGGCGCAACGCTCCGCCCTGAGCACCCATGTAGAAGTTGTCCGTGGGTTCGCGCGCGGGGTGGCCATCGGGAATGTTGAGTGCGTTGAAGTTGTGCCACTCGTCCTCGACCTCGGGACCCTCGACCACGCTGAACCCCATGCGTCCGAAGACATCGACGATGCCATCGATGGTGCGGGTCAGCACATGCTGCCGACCGATCCCGCAGGAAGCGCCGGGCTCGGTCACGTCGACCATCGGCCCCGATGGGTGTGCACCGACAATCGCCTTGCGCTCCGAGAAGGCCGCCTCAAGCGCTGCCTTGAGTTCGTTCAACCGCTTGCCCGCCGCAGGCTTCTCCGCGCCCGGCAACGCCTTCAGCGCCGCCATCGCATCCTTGAGCCGGCCCGAGGCACCAAGCCACTCCACGCGCCAAGCCTCGAGCGCTGCGGGCGCCGATGTCGCGGCAAGCGCATTGATCGCACTGGTCTGGAGGGCGTCGAGCTCGGCGAGCATGGCCGGCCGAGGCTACACCAAACGCTCGATCGCGCGCCCAAAGCACAACGACCCGGCACGGGGCCGGGTCGTTGGAGTGATTGATGCTTGTGACGAGGGCTCGCTCAGCCTCAGTCGACCGAACTCAAGCCGCAGCCGGCTTCGCCTTGCGGCGCGCAGCGGCAAACTTGGTGCGGTTGTCGGCCTTTTCCCGACGGCGGCTGGCAGCACCAGACACCTGAGAACCGCTTTCGCGGCCGACGAGCTGGAGCAGCACCAGGTCGCTGGCATCACCCTGACGGTGCTTGCCCAGGCGCACGATGCGGGTGTAGCCGCCGGCTCGACCTTCGAAGAGCGGTGCGACGCGCTTGATCAGGTGCTCGACCAGGCGCGGACCGCGCTTGATCTCGCCGGTCGACTCGTCGAACACGATCT
>VGXJ01000383.1 GCA_016873375.1 Phycisphaerae bacterium | reverse complement strand
GAATCCTCCAGCCGAACCTCCGGCCAATCCTCCAGCGGTCGCGCCAAGCGTGCCGACGTCGTCATGGCCCGCGCGCCCGAGCCAAGTGCAGCCCTACTACCTGCCTGACTTCGCCACCTGGGTTGGCAAGCCGCTTGCCTCGCAGCCTGAGATGGCCCTGCTTGATGCGCCCCCGCCAGCCACGATCGCCAGCGGCACATGGATCGTGATGCTCTACCGGGCCGACTGCGAGCACTGCCATGAGGTTCTTGAGGCGCATTTCGTCGGATCGCTCAAGCGACCTGCGCTCCTGATTGGCATCCCGGATCACGACCCCGCGAACGAGCAGCCCATGCCCTGCACGGAGTGCACGATCCGAACCTTCCTAAAAGGCCCCAACTATGTCGTGCAGACGCCGGTCTTGATGCGCATCAAGGATGGCGTCGTCGAGGCCGTCTGCACCGACCATGAGGACGGAGCCAGCCTGACCGAGGTCCTGGAGGGTGGATCGTGAGCGACGAGGCCTCCAATGAGCGTGCTGTCAACTTGGATTACCGCGAGTCTCACATGCGCGTGGGGGTCGCCTGCCTCCTGTTCGCTGCGGCGATGTTCCAGTGGAACGGCGGCACGTCGTGGCTGCCTACATGGCTTGCCAACATGGGCCTTCGCTTCGGTCTTGACGGCGCAGACAGCCTGAGAGTGCTCATCGGGCTCGAACTCACGGGTGCAGGCCTGTGCCTCGGGCTTCGGCGCATCGGCGCCAAGGTTGCCTGGGCCTGTGCGCTGGCTGCGGCCTTCGTATCGCTCGCCGAGCTCGCCGCGCTGAACGCACCCGGAGCCGTTGCCGCGGGTGCAGGCGCTTGGGCCATGCTCATGCCCGCCATCGTGCTTGCAGTCGCTGTCCTCTTCCTCGTGGCCAAGCCCTCGCCGTCGGCTGCAGCACCGCAGTCGGCGCTCTCGGTCGTGGTCACGTCGATCCTTGCCTTCACCCTCATGATGGGTATGGCTACGCGCCTCTCCATCGAGAACACGGTCAAGACCGAGGCGCTCGCGAATCAAGGTGTCAAGGCCGTCGATCTCGCCTTCGAATCCTGGAAGGGGCGCACGTTCGCCGACGCGGGTGTCGCAAAGCACCTGCCGCGCCTGACCGCCGAAACGCTCGAGGGCCAGGCGATCGTCGTCTTCTACAACCCCAAGTGCGGACAGTGCCACGAGGTCTTCGACCGCTGGCTCGCCTCGGGCCGCAGCGAAAAGATCATCGCCGTCATGGTCCCCGCGGCCGAGGGCGCGATCGAAGCAGCGGGCGATGGAGACATCGGCGACATCAACTGCCCGGACTGCATCCGACTTGAGCTTCCCACGGGCCCGACCTGGCTCATCACCACCCCGAGCGTGGCCGTGCTGTCGGAGGGTGTGATCCGCTGCGCCGCGGATAAGGACTTCACGTCCTGCCTGGGCGCCCCGCCCGCTCCGTGAACTGCGCCTCGCCGCCCTGGATCCTCAGCTCCCAATCGGGCCCAGCGTCGTAGACCCTCGGCTCAGGATCGTTGCGCAAAAGCTCC
>VGXJ01000382.1 GCA_016873375.1 Phycisphaerae bacterium | reverse complement strand
CATCATCGACGGCCGTCAGGCCGCCGAAGCGCATGGAGATGCCTCGCACCTCGAGCAGGCTCATGAAGCGCCCCCCTCGAGCCGAGGCGGAAGCAAACCGTCAGGCTTCAAGCGCACGACCAAGATCAGCGCAAGACCGAAGATCAGGTACTTCCAGTTGTTTGGGCTCGCGAGCACATTGGAGGCATTGCCCACGCCGGCAGCGCCAGCCCACTCGGCAAGCTTGACCAACACCAGCGAGTTCATGCCGACCATCACGACGGCGCCCACGAGCGTGCCCGCCACGCTGCCCATGCCGCCGACGATCACGATGCAGAGTGCGAGGATCGAGACCTGGAAGTCGTAGCTGGCAGGCTCACCAGTCGAGCTGAGCAACGCGGCGAAGAGCGCACCGCCTAGCGCTGCCAAGGCACTGCCGGTCGCGAAGGCGATCATCTTCGTGCGCTTCGGCGGGATGCCCATGCACTGGCTTGCCAGCGAATCCTCTCGGATCGAGAACCAGGCACGCCCGGAACGGCTGCGCTCAAGCCGGCGCACGGCGATGACCGCCAGCAGCACGAAACCAAGCAGCAGCCAGTACCAGCCTCGTTCCTGCTGCAGGTCCAGGCTCCAGGAACCGAAGGTCGGTCTCGGAAGCGGGTTGATCCCCTGCGTTCCCTTGGTCACGGCGTCAAGGTTCTTGAGGACATCGAGCGTGATCTCGCCGAAACCCATCGTCACGATGGCGAGGTAATCGCCACTCAAACCAAGCGTGGGCGCTCCCAGCAGGAAGCCGGACATTGCCCCGATGGCAACGGTCGCCACGATGCCCCACCAGAAACCGATCTGGAACGGGTAGATGTCGCTTGTCAGGATCGCGAAGGCGTATGCACCGATCGCCATGAACGCGGCCATGCCCAGGTTCAGGAGTCCCGTGAAGCCAGTCACGACATTCAGCCCAAGGCCGACGAGGGAGAAGACGAAGATCGCCTGGAACGCGTCGTAGAAGAGACCGCTCGCCCCCATGAAGAGCGGCAGCGCGGCCATGATCGCGAAGTAGGCGAGGATGGGCTTCGGCAACCGCCCCATCAGACCTTCTCCTTCGCACGCGAACCGAGCAGCCCACTGGGCCGGAAGATGAGGATCAGCACGAGGATCCCGAACACGATCGTGTTGGTCCAGCGCGTCTCGAGGTAGGCATCACTCATCGAGCGCACCAAGCCGATGACGAGCGCACCAGTCACCGCACCCGGCATGCTGCCGATCCCGCCGAGCACTGCAGCGGTGAATGCATCCATCCCTGCGCGATACCCCATCTGGAACGAGATGGTGTTGTTGTAGAGCGAATAGATGACGCTGGCGAAGCCGCCGAGCGCGCCGCCGATCAGGAAGGTGGCACCGATCACCCGATCGGTGTCGATGCCCATCAGGCGCGCAGCGACCGGATTCTGCGCCGTCGCGCGCATCGCCTTGCCCAGACGGGTGCGCGTGACGATCCAGGTCAGCCCGATCATCAGCGGCACGGTGACCACCCACACGAGGACATCCTTGGGTGTGAACTGGACGAG
>VGXJ01000381.1 GCA_016873375.1 Phycisphaerae bacterium | reverse complement strand
CCGGGCCTCGATGCCGCTGCCGCGGCGTCGCGACCTGCTTCGCTGCGTTCCGTGCTGGTCCTGACCACGAGCCTCGGCGGGCAGAGCGCCGCCATCATCCTGCGGAGGGCATCATGAGCGTGCGGATCGTCGTCACGGGCATGGGCTGGGTCACGCCACTGGGCCATGACCTCGAGGGCGTCTGGGGCCGCATGATGCGGTCCGAGTGCGGCATGGCGCCGATCACGCGTTTCGATGCGCGCACATTCCCCACGACCTTCGCCGCCGAAGTGCGCGACTACGACGTCAATGCGTTCGTGAAGCATCCGCAGGCGCACGCGACCGCTGGTCTCAACAGCAAGTACGCGCTCGGTGCCGCGCGACAGGCCTGGGCGCAGGCGGGGCTCGACGAATTGCCAGCCCCGAGCCTGCGTCGCGTCGGCATGTATCTCGGCGCCGGCGAGGGAGTGATCGACACCGCCAACTACTTCGCCGCCAACGTCGCGGGCTGGGATGCCGCCGCCAATCGCGTCGGTGGCGCATGGTTCGACGCGGCGCAGCGCATGCTCGATCGCGCACGCGAGGTTGAGCAGGAGCCGCACATGCCGCTCGCCCACCTGTCTCGGGAATTCGGCATCAGGGGACCGAGCTACAACTGCCTGACCGCGTGCGCCGCGAGCACGCAGGCGATCGGCGAGGCCTGCAGCATCCTGCGTCGCGGCGATGCCGACGCCATGCTGGCCGGCGGCACGCACACGATGATCCACCCGCTGGGCATCACGGGCTTCAACCGCCTGACCGCGCTCAGCACCTTCAAGGGCGATCCGACGAAGGCGAGCCGGCCCTTCGACATCGGCCGAGATGGATTCGTGATGGGCGAGGGCAGCGGCATGGTCGTGCTCGAGACGCTTGAGCACGCGATGGCGCGCGGCGCCACGCCGCTGGCCGAACTCATCGGCTACGGTTCGAGCGCCGATGCCTTCCGCATCACGGACATCCAGCCTGATGGTCGCGGCGCCGCCGCTGCCATGACGCAGGCGCTTGCGCAGGCGGGCATCGATCCCCACAAGCGCCTTGACGATGGCCGTCCCCCGATCCACTACATCAGCGCGCACGGCACCGGCACGAAGGAGAACGACTCCATCGAGACGATCGGCGTGAAGCGCGTCTTCGGCGAGCTCGCCCCGTCGATCCCCATGAGCTCGATCAAGAGCATGATGGGGCACCTCATTGCCGCTGCAGGCGCGGTCGAGTTCATCACCTGCGTGCAGTCGATCCGCCATGGCATGCTGCCGCCGACGATCAACTACGCCAATCCCGACCCGGAGCTTGATCTGGACTATGTGCCCAACACGGCACGCGCGGCAAAGGTCGACACCTGCCTGAGCAATTCGTTCGGCTTCGGTGGCCAGAATGACACGGTCATCGTGACGCGGTGGCGGGGCGCGTGAGCCGGTCCTCGCGCCGCCGCGGCCTGCTGCTGATGGCTTCGGGCGTGGCGGTGCTGGCGGGCGGCCTTGGAGCCATCGCCCTGACGCAGGTCAAGCCGGAGGCATGGTCGCGCGCCCGGGCGAA
>VGXJ01000380.1 GCA_016873375.1 Phycisphaerae bacterium | reverse complement strand
ACGCGCACCGGGAACCACCGTCCTCACGCCGCACCTCGGCGAGGCGCGTCGGCTCGCGCGCGCGTGCGGGCTCATCGAGACCGCACCAGCAGCGGAGCTCTCCCGCGCGCTCGGTGCGGTGGTCGTACTGAAGTCGCACGAGACCTCGATCGCCGATGCCGAGCACACTTGGTCCGTCCGCGCGGGAACGAGCGCGCTGGCGACAGCGGGCTCAGGGGATGTGCTCGCGGGCGTCATCGCTGGGCTCTGGGTGCAAGCAACCGGGCCCTCGGCGTTCGATCTTGTCCGCCAGGCCGTGTGCCTGCATGGGCTCGCCAGCGTGCAGTGGAGCGCTGCGCATGGCCACGCGGGGCTCTTGGCGCAGGACCTTGCCGCGGCCATCCCTGCCGAACTCGAGCGCTGGCGGCTCGGCGGTGCGCCCACGATGCGGTAGCCTTCACCGTTTCCCCATTCAGGACCCACCATGCCCGACCGACCACACGTGAAGATCAAGGACATCCAGCCCGGCGCCGCCATCGCGGGCGTCTACGGCCTGCAGAACCCGCAGGTCGGCAACACCCGCATGGGCAAGCCCTTCTTCAAGACGATCCTGCGCGATGCCACCGGCGAAGTGCCGGCGCGCCTGTGGACCTTCGACGAGGCACGCCTGCCCGAGGTGTCGCGCACCGGCTTCGCGTGGGTGACCGGTCGCAGCGAGACCTACCAGGGCTCCATCCAGATCATCCTCGAGACCGTCGAGTCCGTCGAGGTCGACGCGGCCGACCTCGTCAATCTGCTTCCGAGCACTCCTCGGAGCATCGATGGCATGTTTGCGCGCGTGAAGGAACTGCTCGGCACACTCGAGCACCCGGGCATGCGCGCCCTCGCCGACGCCTACCTCGGCGATGCTGCGCTCATGGAGGGCTTTTGCCGCGCGCCGGCCGCCGTCAGCGTGCATCACGCATTCATCGGCGGCCTGCTGCAGCACACGCTGCAGCTGCTCGAACTCGCCGATCGCATGCTGCCGCTGTACCCAGAGCTCAACCGCGATCTCGTCCTCATGGGTCTCTTCCTTCATGACCTCGGCAAGGTGTGGGAGCTTGATTGGGAGCGCGGGTTCTCCTACACCGTCGATGGCAACCTCGTCGGCCACATCGTGCGTGGCGCGGTGGTGCTCGAGACGAAGGCAGCCGTCGTGCGCCGCGGCGGTGCAGACTTGCCGCGCGAGGCGGTGCGCGTGCTCATACACATCGTGCTCAGCCACCATGGCCTTCCAGAGCACGGTGCAGCCAAGCTGCCGAGCACTCCCGAGGCGATCTTCGTCGCGCAGCTGGACAACCTCGACGCCAAGACCTTCGTGGCCATCGGCCAGGCTGATCGCGCCACGATCCGCTCGGGCATGGCGGAGTTCACCGATCGCGTCTGGTCGCTCGACACCAGGATCTATCGACCTGATCCGCTGAACATGCCGGCCACCGTGCCGGCATCGTGAACGATCGCCGGCCAGGTGCGATCCTGCGCCAGCGCGGCCGCTCGCCGCTGTGTGCGAGCAGGGGCATGGTGCCGCAGGTCGTCCAGCTCCAGAGCATGGCGTGAACGCTGCGACTCGA
>VGXJ01000379.1 GCA_016873375.1 Phycisphaerae bacterium | reverse complement strand
GATCGCCAGGTCAACGCCGGCTACGGCGACGAGGTTGCCATCATCTGGGAAGGCGAGCCTGGCTGGCCATCCGACGCGTCGAGTGCCTATGCCGCCGCGTTCAGCGGCAGCGACCGCGCGCTCTCCGCGCACCACGGGCACGCCGTGCGCCACATCACCTACCGGCACCTGCAGGAGGAGACCGCGCGCCTGGCCAATGCGCTGCGATCCCTTGGCGTACGCAAAGGCGACGTCGTCACGCTCTACATGGGCATGGTGCCCGAGCTGGCGATCGCGGTGCTCGCCTGTGCGCGGATCGGCGCGGCGCACAGCGTGATCTTCGGTGGCTTCGCAGCGCCGGCGATCATCGATCGCGTCGCCGATGCGCAGAGCCGCGTCATCATCACCTGCGATGGTGCATGGCGGCGCGGGGCCATCGTGCCGCTCAAGGTCAATGTGGATGACGCCTGCAAGGGTGCGCCTTCCGTCGAGCACGTGATCGTGCTGCGGCGTACCGGCCACGATGTGCCGATGCGTACAGGCCGCGATCATTGGTGGCACGAGCTCGTCGCAGTGCAGCCATCGACCTGCGCCTGCGAACCAATGGCCAGCGAAGACCTGCTGTTCCTGCTCTACACGAGCGGCTCGACCGGCAAGCCCAAGGGCATCCGCCACACGACCGCGGGCTACTCGATCTTCACGGCCTTCACCGCGCGCATGACCTTCGATCTGCATCCAGGTACGGAGCAGGTCTATTTCTGCACGGCCGACATCGGCTGGATCACCGGCCACAGCTATATCGTCTACGGGCTCCTTCCCAATCGAGTGCCCACGCTCATGTACGAGGGCGCGCCAAACGCGCCCGCGGAGGACCGCTTCTGGTCGATCGTCGAGCGTCACCGCGTCACGCACTTCTACACCGCACCCACGGCGATCCGCGCGTTCATGAAGTGGGGCGATGCGCACCCGGCCAAGCACGACCTCTCGAGCCTCCGGCTGCTGGGCACCGTCGGCGAACCGATCAATCCCGAAGCGTGGATGTGGTACCACCGCACGATCGGCGGCGAACGATGCCCGATCGTCGACACGATGTGGCAGACCGAGACCGGCGGCCACATCATCACGCCGCTGCCGGGCGCCACCCCCACCGTGCCTGGCTCCTGCACGCTGCCGATGTTCGGCATCGATGCGGCCATCGTGAACGAACGCGGCGAGGAACTGCCGGCCAATGCCGGCGGCCTGCTGGTCATCCGCAAGCCGTGGCCGGCGATGCTGCGCGGGATCCACGGCGATCGCCAGCGCTTCATCGACACCTACTGGTCGAAGGTCCCCGGGATGTACGTGGCCGGCGACGGTGCGCGCCGTGATGAACGCGGCTACTTCTGGATCATGGGGCGCATCGATGACGTGATCAACGTCTCGGGGCACCGCCTGGGCACGATGGAGGTCGAGAGCGCGCTGGTTGCTCACGAAGCCGTCGTCGAGGCCGCCGTCGTCGGCATGCCGCACGAGATCAAGGGCACCGGCATCGCGGCCTTTGTCACGCTCGGCCCCGGGCACACCGATCGGGCCGGCGACGCGCTGCGCAAGGAACTCCAGGAGCACGTCGGCCGCGAGATC
>VGXJ01000378.1 GCA_016873375.1 Phycisphaerae bacterium | reverse complement strand
GCCAGCTGGCTTGAACGGCAGTCGCTCGCGCTCGATGAACTCTCGCGCGGCGGACTATGGGGCTTTGCGATGATCGTCTTCGCGCTCAGCCTCGCCTCGGCGAGCCTTGATGTGGTGGTCGATGCGTTCCGCACCGACTCCGTCTCGCGGGTCGAGCTCGGCCGTGCAGCGAGCATGTTCGTGGCGGCCTTCCGCGTCGCGAGCCTGGTGGGTGGTGCCGGCGCCTTGTTCGTGGCCTCGCGACTGGGATGGCAAGCGGCGTTCACCTTCGCAGCCGTCATCATGGTGATCGCCACGATCACGGTGGCCTTCGCGCCGGAGCCGAGCGACGGTGAACCCACCTCGTTCCTCGATGCGGTCCTCGGTCCGGTCCGCATGTTCATCCGTCAGTGGGGCGTCACCGCGCTTGCGCTCGCGGCATTCGTCCTGATGTTCAGGCTGCCGGACCTCGTCGGCAATCGCATGGTCGGTCCGTTCCTGCTCCAGGAGCTCGGCTTCACGCTCGACGAGGTCGCCGGGATCCGGCAGTTCCTTGGCTTCGGCTTCACGATCGCCGGCGCAGCGCTCGGCGGCGTGGTGATCGGGCGGTTGGGCATCGCGCGCAGCATGCTCGTCTTCGGTGTGCTCCAGGCCGTGAGCAACCTCGGCTGGGTCTGGCTGGACCATGCCGGCAAGGACCGTGGTGTGCTGCTCGCGGCGGTCGCCGTCGAGAATGCCTGCAACGGCATGGTGGGTACGGTGTTCGTGGCCTTCCTCATGAGCCTGTGCGACTATCGATATAGCGCGGCGCAGTACGCGATCCTGACCGGCCTGATGTTCCTGGCAGCAAGCCTGGTCGGCACGCTGAGCGGATCGCTGCTCGCCGAATGCCAGCGCCAGACGGGGATCCTCGGCGGCTACTCAGGATTCTTCATCGCCACGATCGCCATGGGCGTGCCCGGGATCGCGATGGTGCCGTGGATCACTCGGAGGGCGGCGGCGCGTCCAGGCGCGGTGTGAGCGCGCGCTGGCGGATCGTGTCGTAGGCGCTCGCGAGCAGGCCGACGAGCCGGAACCGGCCGCCGAGGCTGCTGGGCCCAAGTCGGCGCAGGAGCGCGTGCGGGATGTGCTGCGGCGCAGCGGCTTCGTCCAGGTCCAGCAGCGCTCGACCAGGCCGCCAGAAGTCATGCACGAGCTCGGTGATCGGCGGCAGTTCCGGAGGATGCTGCGCCACCGGCGGCGGATTGTGCGCGCTCTGCACGCCGCGGCTGGTCAGCGCGCGGTGTTCTTGGATGCGCTCGAGCAGTCGGTCGCCGGCGAGCCCGCGCAGCGTGAAGAGCACGAGCGGGTCCACTTCAATGCGCTCGGCGAGCACGCACGCCGCAGCATGCAGGTGCTTGCAGGGCTTCGCTTCCTTGCAGGCACACTCGACGATCGGATCGGCAGCCTTGAGCCCCGCAGGGAAGAGCCGCAGGCCAAGCCCCGAGACGAGTCGCTCTGCACCCTGCGGCAATTCACCGGTGAGCAAGCGCGCAGAGTGGATCGCTTCCTGCGACATCGCCGCGATCACGGCGGTCCACTGCTCGCTCGTCCATGGATGGAAGGTCATCGAGCATTCGTACGGGCG
>VGXJ01000377.1 GCA_016873375.1 Phycisphaerae bacterium | reverse complement strand
TAGACCTCCTTGTCGTAGTCGTTCTCGATCTGCATGACCTTGTCGCCCGGAGCAAAGGTCCAGCCAAAACGTTCGACCTTGCGCTCGCCGGCCGGGTTCAGCGCCTTCTGCAGTTCGATGTTGAGCGAGCGCGCGCCGACGCCGCCGCGGTTCATGGGGCACAGCACCTGGATGTCGCGAATCGGATCGAGGCCGAAACGCTGAGGGATCCGGGTCTTCACCAGTTCGACGATCCGCGGCACGGCGGTTTCGGGATCGTCGGCCTGCACAAAGTAGAAGTCGCTGTCGCCCTCGGGCTTGGAGAGGTCGGGGATCAAGCCCTGGTTGATCTTGTGCGCGCCGGTGATAATGCGGCTCTGCGCCGCCTGCCTGAATATCTCGGTCAGGCGCACGACGGGGACGGCGCCGGACGCGATGATGTCGGCGAGGACCTGGCCCGGGCCGACGGACGGAAGCTGATCGATATCGCCTACGATCAGCAAGGCCGAGTTATCGGGCACCGCCTTAAGCAGCGCCTGCATCAACATGACGTCGACCATCGAGGTCTCGTCCACGACGAGCAGGTCGCACTCGAGCGGGTTGTCCGGGCTGCGCTTGAAGCCGCCGCCTTTGGAGTCCACCTCGAGCAGCCGGTGGATCGTCTTGGCTTCGAAGCCTGTCGCCTCGGTCATTCGTTTGGCGGCGCGGCCCGTCGGTGCACAGAGCAGCAGGTTGGTCCCCTTGGCCGCCAGGATCCGCAGGATCGAATTGACGAGGGTTGTCTTACCCACGCCAGGACCGCCGGTGATGACCATGCTCTTCGATAGCAGGGCCAGTCGGATCGCAGCGACCTGGGTCTCCGCGAGTTTCAGACCGGTCTTCTGCTCGATCCAGGGCAGCGCCTTCTCCGGATCGATGTAGGGCCAGGGCAGCGTTCCATTGGCCAGGCGCAGAAGCCGCTCGGCGATGACCTTCTCCGCTCGATAAAGACCAGCGAGAAAGATGCAGGCCGTCTCGCCCACGGTGTCGGCGATGACCGTGCCATCGGCGAGTTCAAGATCCATCGCGGTCTGAACCAGCCCGTTGTCGACCTCGAGCAATTCGACGGCGAGCGGGACCAACTCCTCGGCGGGCAGGCCGCAATGACCTTCGTCCATCGCCTCCGTGAGGGCATAGGAAATCCCGGCGCGCACCCGGATCATCGCCGTCTTTTCGATGCCGAGCTTCATGGCGATCGTATCGGCGGTCTTGAAGCCGATGCCACGGATATCGCGGGCAAGCCGGTAGGGGTTCTCGGTCATGATCTGGACCGCGTCGGCGCCGTAGGTCTTGTAGATCCTGACGGCGCGGGCAGTACCGACCGTATGGCTGTGCAGGAAGACCATGATCTCGCGGACGATCTTCTGCTCGGCCCAGGCATCGGTGATGCGCTTGGCGCGCACCTGACCAATCCCCGTCACCTCGCGCAGCCGATCTGGCTCGGCCTCGATGATTTCGAACACCTTCTCGCCGAACGCCTTGACCATCTTCTTGGCGTAGACGGGGCCGATGCCGCGGATCATGCCGGAGCCAAGATACTTCTCGATGCCGTCGATCGAGGTCGGCGCGGAGGTGCGCATGAAGCGGGTCTTG
>VGXJ01000376.1 GCA_016873375.1 Phycisphaerae bacterium | reverse complement strand
TGCCGGGCCGGTGGGCGGCTCAGCGCCAATGGACCGTGGCCGAACTGGGTATCGGCACAGGGTGTTCGCTCGCGTGCTTGCTGGCCGCCTTCGGCCGACATGCCACTCCGCACCAGCGCCTGCACTATGTGGGCTTTGAGCGCGATCCTTCGATGCTCGACTGGTGGCGCGATCCCGCGCTCCGCTCAGGGATCCCCGCACCAGAGCGCACAGCGCTCGAGATGATCCTCGCGCGACCGCTCCGATCGACGCAGGGCGTGAATCGCTGGCGGCTGCTCGATGGCCGCGCCGCGATCACCCTCGTCTTGGGCGACGCCACCGTGTGGCTGCCGCAGCTGAGCTTCGAAGCCGATGCGTGGTTCCTGGATGCCTACGAACCAGCCCTCGAGACCCGACTCTGGTCGGCAGAGGTCCTCGCGCACATCGCGCGACTCACTCGACCGGGCGGCACCGCATCGACCTTCTCTGCGGCGGCCGCCGTGCGCAGCGGGCTGCACGAGGCGGGCTTCGACGTGACCCGCGTGGCCGGCTTCAAGACCAAGCGCCACATGACCGCGGCCACGCGGCGTGACCACCGGCCTGACCCCACGCTCGCGCCGTGGTTCGCTCCGCCGCTCCCCACGCCTCCCCAACGCGTGACGATCCTGGGCGCTGGGCTCGCCGGTGCGTGGTGCGCTCGCGCCTTCGCCGAGCGCGGAGCACAGCTCACGGTGGTCGAGCCCGCGCCTGAAGCGCCCCGAGCCAGTGATGTGCCGCTTGCAGCCGCAGCCCAACCCGATGGATCGTGGCAGAGCGAACAGGTCCGGGTCCACGATGCCGCGTGGCATCTCCTCGCCGATCGCTTCATCGACCTTGGCGTGCCCCATCGACTGATGCCCATCACGACGCCGAACGGGCTGACGACGCGGAAGGCACTCGTCGCATCGCCCCGCGAACTGATTCAGGCGCTGCTCGACCATCCGCTGATTCGGGTGACCGACCGCGCACCGCACGAGGCGTGCGTCGTGCATGCCACGGCCTTCTCCACCTCGGCGCTCGATGGAACGGTCTGCAGCCGTGCGCAACCGACCCCCAACGGCGGCTCGATTGGCCAGATCCTGCTGGGCAACGCGCTCGAGACGGCCATCATGCACGAGGGCTATGCCCTGCCCAACGCGGATGGCGTGCAGGCTTGGATCGGTGCAACGAATCATCCGGGTGTGTGGGCTGCATCCGCACTCAAGGACACAAGCCACCCGATGAACGGCCAGCTGGAAACTGCATCGCTCAAAGCCATCGCCGACCGCCTCGTCCGTGCATCACATCCGTTGATTGCATCGTGGTCGGGCACGCGCGCCGCGAGCCTCGACCACCTGCCGATGGTCGGCCCCATTGCCGACGATGAGGCGTTCACCGTTGCCTACCGTGCCATCAAGCACGGGCCCATGGCGCAAGCGTGGCCACCATGCCCTTACACACCGGGCCAGTGGTGCTCGATCGGGCACGGATCCCACGGCATGCTCACCACGCCGCTCGCCGCCGAGCTCATCGCCGACCTGGCCTATGGCACCCCGCGATCGATCACCGACGAACTGCTGCCCTTCCTGTTCCCGCAGCGATTTGCGCTTCGTG
>VGXJ01000375.1 GCA_016873375.1 Phycisphaerae bacterium | reverse complement strand
TGCGCCCAACCGCACCCGGGATCTGGTCTGCCTTGTCCTTGACGCCCTTGCCGCCGGAGTAGTCCACGTAGCCGCTGGCCGCCGCCGTGGTCCCAGCCAACGCCTTGAGCGCGCGCTCGATCATGCCTGCGTCGACGGTATGGCCTTGTGCCTTGGCCGCGAAGAATGTCTCGAGGCACGGCGCCGTCATGAACGGACTCGCCGGGCACGGCGTGTCGCGCCCGGGCTGGCGCGAATAGGTCCAACCGCCGACCTGGGGAATTTCGAGCTTGGCCAGCGCCGTGAGGTACCACGCCGTCGCCGCATCCACCTGCTCCTTCATCGACTCAGGGACAGCGCCTGCGCGCTGCGCAGCCAACAGGAACCGTGCGCCGTAGCACATCCCCCACCCACGCACGTCGTACCCGCCGTCGTAGTCGTCGGGACTCATGAGCGGTTCCTTGATCCCCTCGCAGACGAACGCGATGGCCTTGCCGATGGCGGCTACGCGCGCCGGGTCGCTTGCCCGTCCGGGCGCACGCAGGAGCGCTTCGCCGCAGATGCCGGTGCCCCCGATGCGGTAGCCCACCGGGATCTTGCCGCCGACCCGATAGACGCCTTCATACGGCCATTGGCCTGGATCCTCCTGCATCGACACCAGTCGCTCGACCGCGGTGGCGATGATCGGTGCGAGGTCCTTCGGTACCTCGACCGGTGCCCGCGGAGCGCTCGGTGCAGGTGCGGGATCCGCCTTGCGCGAGCGGCGCGACGACTCCTTCGTCGCCGGTGCTGCCGGCGCGTCGGCAGGTGCCTTGGGCGCAGGATCCTGAGGCAGCGCGCACACGATCGAGAGCAGGACCGGAAGAAGGCTCGTCATCATGTGCACGATGCTATCCACGGCCGCGGCTATCCTCGATGCATGCTGCGCATCATTGGTGGTGAGTACCGGAGCCGCGTCCTCGCCACGCCCCATGGCAAGGACCAGACGCGACCGATGGGTGCCCGCACCAAGGAAGCGATCTTCAACCTCCTTCGCGGCTGGTTCGAGGAAGCTCATGTGCTCGATCTCTTCGCCGGTGTGGGGACCATGGGCCTTGAGGCCGTGAGCCGTGGCGCGGTGAGAGTGGTCATGGTCGAGCGCGACCGCCATGTCTTCCAGCTCCTGCAGGGCAATGCGCATGCGCTGGGCTGCGGCAGCCGTGCGATTCCCGTGATGGCGGATGCCCTCGGTCCGGTCGCGATCGCAAGCGCACCCGCACCCGTCGACATCGTCTTCATGGATCCTCCGTTCACGATGATGCGTGAGGAGCTCGGCCTGGCTCGCGTGAAGGCGCAGCTCGCTGCGTGCGTGCCCGTCATGAAACCCAAGTCGTTCCTCGTCGTGCGCTCGCCGGACCAACCCGTGGCCGCCGAGTGGGCGATCCCGGGGCTTGCCGGCCCCGAGGTGCACCACTATGGCAGCGAGCAGTGGGTGATGCTCTTCGCCCCGCAGGCCAAGGACTGATGGTCGATCTGGGCGGCAGCTTTCCGCACAGCCTGCGCAGGCAAGCGCGGTGGACGACCTTGGCCGGCGCACCTGCCGTCGTGATGCATCCCGATCACGACGAGGGGCACTCGTCATCGCTGCGCGCGGTGCCATA
>VGXJ01000374.1 GCA_016873375.1 Phycisphaerae bacterium | reverse complement strand
CTCACTCACCTGGCACCCGAGGATGATCCGGTGGCGCGCACCCTGGTGGCGTGGGCGGAGCTGCCGGGCGGATCGGGGCTCGTGCCCGGCTCGTTCGTCGAAGCAACCGTCTCTGCTCCCGATGCGACGCCGCGCACCGTGGTGCCGCGCCGCAGCGTGCGCAACGATCGGCTGCTGCTCGTCGAGGATGGCCGCGTGCGTTGGCAGCCCGTTCGCACGGCGTACGCGATCCGTCGCGCGCAGCCGCAGTCGGGTCTGGATGATGTCGAATGGCTCGCCCTTGAGGAGCCGCTGCCGCACGGCACGCTGGTCGTGCTCGACGCCGCGCGGCGCATCGAGGTCGGTGCCCGCGTCGAGCCTCTGCGTCCGGGCGAGTCGGCAGCGAGCGTGGGCCAGCCCACGGCCGTGCCCGGGACCGAGCCGTGATCGAGGGCCTGATCCGCTTCGGCGTCCGCAACCGCGTGCCGGTCACGCTGGTGATGTGGGCGCTGGTCCTCGGCGGCGTCTGGAGCGCGCTCACCATGCGGCGCGAGTTCTTCCCCGAAGTCGATCCGGATGCCGCGCAGGTGGTGCTTTCGTATGCAGGCGCCAGCCCGACGGAGATCGAGGAAAGCCTGGCGCGCAAGGTCGAGGACGCCGTACGCGAGGAGGACGACGTCGAGAAGGTCACGACGAGCATCGTCGAGGGCGGTGGTGCGGTCGTCATCAAGTTCGGCGACGGCATCGACATCGACGAGAAGCTCGAGGACCTGCGCACGCGCATCGATGGCCTGCAGGACCTGCCGCCGGAGGCTGACCGGCTGAAGGTCATCGATTGGAAGCCGATCCTGCCCGTGGTGCAGGTCGCGGTCTACGGCAACGTCGATCCGCGCTCGATCAAGACGGCGCTGCGGCAGGTCGAGGATGACCTTCGTGCGTGGCGTGGGATGGGCCGGATCCTCGTGTCGGGGCTGCGTGACGACGAGTTGCGCGTGGATGTTCGTGACGAGGAGCTCGTGCGCCACGGCATCCCGATCACGCGCGTGGCCGATGCGGTCGGCGCGTGGATGCGCGAGGTGCCTGGCGGCGCGGTTCGATCCTCCGACGGCGAAGCGGCGGTGCGCACGCGCGGAATCGAAGAGCGCGCGCAGGCGATGAACGGCATTGTGCTGAAGGCACTCCCGGATGGCGCGTCAGTCACGCTCGGTGATGTGGCCACGGTCGTCGAGGGATTTGCCGATGACATCACGGGATGGCGATTCCAGGGAGAGCCCGGCGGGAACCTCACGATCCTCCGTGCGGTGGGGCAGGATGCCGTGCGCATGGCGGAGTTCACGCGCGGCTACGTGGCGGCCCGCTCCGGCGAGTCGATCTCGGTCAGCCCGCTCGAGCGTCTGCTCGACAGCCCGCGCCTGCAGGGATGGGAGGCCGGCCTCGCGCGCGGCCCCATGCCCGATGGCGTGAGCGTCGCGAAGCACAATGACCTTGCCCGCCTGATCGAGGGGCGCATCGACCTGGTCACGGAGAACGCGTGGCAGGGGGCTGTGCTCGTCTTCCTCACGCTGCTTCTGGGTGTATCCGTGCGCGGCGCCTTCTGGGTGATGAACGGGATGGTCGTGGCGATCTTCGGCACGATCCTGCTCATGAACCTGGCGGGCGTGACGATCAACA
>VGXJ01000373.1 GCA_016873375.1 Phycisphaerae bacterium | reverse complement strand
GCACGCTGGTCTGGTCGGTGCGGGAACTGGCGCCCGGAACCAAGCATCGCTATCGCATCACTGGCGTGATGGGTGGCGCATCGCGCGATGCGGATGGATTCGATGGCATGATCAGCATGCTTGCTGAACGGGCAGCGACGGCCACACTGGCAGTCGGCAGTTGCGCCGATGAAAAGGACGGTACGCAGAAGCTCCTGCGCACGATCGCTGCGCTGCATCCGGATGCGGTGGCCTTCATCGGTGACACGCCGTACATCGACACCACGGACCTGGCACGGCAGCGCAAGCGCTACGGCGAGTTCCTCGGCCAGCCCGGCATGGCCGAGTGGCTGTCGTCCACACCGCTCGCTGCGGTCTGGGATGACCACGACTTCGGCCTCAACGACACGGATGGCCGGCTCAAGGGCAAGGAGCAGAGTCTGCAGGCGTTCCGTGAGTGGCACGCGAACGCGTCCTTCGGGACAGGCACCGAAGGTGTGTTCCACCGGTTTGCCCTCGGACCGATGGAAGTCTTCATGCTCGACACGCGGTGGTTCGCGCGGACGGCGCGATGTAGCCCGTTCGATGCCGGTGATCCTGTCATGGATGGCACGGCCGATGCTGCGACCGCAGGTGGGTGGACGCTCCTGGGCCGCGAGCAGTGGGCGTGGTTGCGCGAGGGACTTGCTGCATCCACCGCCCCGATCAAGGTGATCGTCAGCAGCATGGTCTTCAACAGTTCCGTGCGACCCCTCAAGACTGACTATTGGGGCTTGTACCCCGAGGAATACGCGCGGCTCATGAGGCTGCTGCGCGATGTGTCCGGTGGCGTGGTGCTTGTCAGCGGGGATGTGCACACGAGCCGCTTGCTGCTGCATCCGACCGAGGGGAGCGCGGGACGCGACCTCTGGGAGATCGTGTCGAGCCCAATGCATGCACGCGTGCATGATTCGAGCCTCTGGTCACGCAGCGATTGGGTCAAGGAGCACTTCCCGCACCCCAACATGATGGCGCTGCTCACCGCGCGCCTCGAGGCAGGTGCTGCGGCACTCAGCGTGAAGTTCGTCGACAAGGACGGGGCGGTCTTCCTCGACCGCGAGCTCGTACGGGTGCCGTGGAACGAGCCTGCAGCAGCGAGTCCGGTCCCGGGCCGCGTGGATCCCCAAGCAGTGCTCGCTGCGGCCACCAGTGATCGGGCCTCGCTCCATCGCCTGCGCCGAACGCTCGAGCCATGGCTCATGGATGGTGAGCAACCCGCACCGACCGCGGGATCACTCTCGGGCTTGCGCGCGGCAACCGTCCCCACGATCGAGGTGCTTCATGCGCTCGTGGGTGGCACCGAAGCGGCGCGTGCCAGACTCGCGCTGCATCCAATCGATACCGAGCCCGCGCTGGTGACGGCGTACGCCTCGCCGCGCTTGCGCGAGTCGGCCAGCGGCGATGCGCGGACGGCGTTCTTCGCCCGGCCGACATGGCTGCCGGCGGGTGGCGAGGGTCCGACGCGGGCGCAGTGGCTGGCAGCAACGACGAAGGATCCTGCTGTGCATCCGGTGATCGCGCATGGTCCTGATGAATTCAGCGTCTATCTCGCAGCCGTCAACGGCAGCGCGCAGCTCGAGCGCGCCGATGGGTCGCTGCGATGCCTCGTCCATGATGGCACCAACGAGCGTGC
>VGXJ01000372.1 GCA_016873375.1 Phycisphaerae bacterium | reverse complement strand
TGCCCATGCCAGCGCGTGCCGCCCACGATGGTCGCCGCCGTGCCGCCGCCCCCGAGGCGCTGGGCCGCCATCCAGCCCGCGATCCTGCCTGCCTGCGCATTGTCGAGCCCCACATACCCTGCCCGCGATTTTTGGGCGAAATCGCTGAGCAGACAGAAGGTTGGAATACCCTGGCGGCCGATGTCATCGACCGCCCGGTCGAGATCCGGGTGATCCACCGCGGAGCTCGCGATCACATCGCACCGTTGTGCGAGGGCGCGGATTTCCGCCGCAGAATCGGCCGGTGCTTGCGAGGCTGAAAAGGCGATCTCGGCACGGGCGTCGATGTCAGCACACGCCGCGACCGCCTTCTGAAGGGCCGCGGCAAATGCAAGGTAAAAGGGTTGCGTCCGCTTGTGCAGCACGAAGCCGAAGCGCCGTTGCGGCAGAGCGGCGCGCGCCCTAAGCATCGTGAGGACGTTCGATTGGTGGCCGAGTTTCGCGGCGGCGTCGGCAACGCGCAGCGCCGTCGCCTCGCGCACGGGTGCACGGCCGTTCAGCACGCGGTCCACCGTCGCGATGCCGACCCCCGCGAGCCTAGCTGTCAGATCCCGGAAGGTAGTATGGCTGCTTCCTGAACAGCTGCGGCTTGAGTTTGTGCCATTCCTTCATCGCCTGCAAGGGCGACTTGCTGCCGAGGGCTGATTGCGGGAGCTGCTGGTTGTAGAGCCAGACATAGCGGTGCAGCGTGGTTTCCAGTTCCTCGCCCGACCGGAAGTGGTGGCTTTGCAGCACCTCCTCGATGCGGCCGTTGAAACGCTCTACCATGCCGTTGGTTTGCGGCGATTTCGGCGGGGTCAGGCGGTGCTCGATGCCCAGCTCGGTGCAAAGCTTGTCGAACTCGTGCTCGCCGGTTGCGGCGCGCTTGCGCAGGCCGAAGAGCCGATCCGTGAACTCCTTGCCGTTGTCCGTGAGGATGGTGCGGATGCGGATCGGGCAGGCGCGCTCCAGGTCGCGCAGGAACCGTCGCGCATTGGCCGCGGTTTTGGCTTTGAAGACGCGGATGAAGACCCAGCGGGTGGCGCGGTCGATGGCCACGAACAGATAGCGGCGTGAGGTTTCGTCAGCCATTTGAGGCAGATACTTCACGTCGATGTGGATGTAGCCGGGCTCGTAAGCCTTGAAGCCGCTGCGCTTTGGCCGCGCCGTCTTGGCCTGCAGGTCGCGCAGGTTGCCGACGCCATGCCGACGCAGGCAGCGGTCGAGGCCGGAGCGCGAGACATGCGGGTTCAGGAACTCCCGCACCACCGCCAGAAGGTCGTCGAGCGACACCAGCAGGGCCCTGCGCAGCGCCACCGCCACGGCCTCCTGCGCCGGCGTCAGGGTGGTCTGCAGCCGGTGCGGCGTGTGGCTGCGATCCTCGACACTGTCGCGCTTGCGCCACTTGTAGATCGTCTGCGGCGTCACCCCGAAGCGCTCGGCCAGCACCGTGCCGACCTCGTCGCTCGCCTGGATCGCCGCCCGCACCTTGGGCGTCGTCGTCGCCTGGCTGTGAAGATGGATCAGCATGCCCGTGCCCCGTCCCGAATGTCCCTCAGCACCGACCTTGCCATGAACAGGGCAGATCGCCGAGGGGAAATGTGATCATCCGGGATCAAACATGTAGCGTCTGTCGCCC
>VGXJ01000371.1 GCA_016873375.1 Phycisphaerae bacterium | reverse complement strand
GCCGTGCTGCCCGCCGTGCTGCTGGGCACGCTGTCGCTCGTCATGATCCTCGAGCCATGGCACGAACGCCCACTGCGCCATCCATGGCTTGACTTCATCGGCGATCTGCCATTGGCCGCAGAGCTTGCCTTGCTGCTGGCGGCCTCCGCTGCGATCACCCGAGCCTGGTACTTCGCCGTTCCACTGTCAAGCAGCATGCCCGGCTGGCTCGGGCTGCTCTGCGGTGCGCTCACCACAGCGCTCGCGATCGGTGGCTGGCAGTTCCTGCAGGACACTGAACTGCGCAACCAGCGCAACCGCGCAGCCGAGCACGAACTCGCGCTCGAGACCCTCGTGCGGTCGGAGTTTGAGCTCAACCTGAAGGCATTCAAGCGATTGGCCGATCGCTGGTCAGGGCGCGCCGCGATGCAGCCACCTGCCCTGCAGCAGGATCTGGACAGCTACCGCCGCGACTTCGCGGGCATCGCGGGCATCGCCATCCTCCGTCAGGATGGTTCGCCGCTCGCTTCGTCCTTGGGCAGCGGTGCCCTGCCGCTGGGCAATCCTGCCATCACCATGCTCGCCCAGGAGTGCATGGAGCGCGACGCCGCTCAAACCAGCCCGCCCGTGATCACCGGCGACACGACACACGGTCTGGTGGCGATGCCGCTGCTCCTGGGCTCGGATGCCGGAGCAGGCGTGCTGGTGATCGACCAGATCCTCGAACCAACCCTCGAGGGAGTGCTGGGGAACTTCGTCGGCGCGTTTGAGATCGAGATTTTCGATGGTTCCGTGCTGGTCTTCGAAGACGGCGGCGAGAAGGGCCCGACCATCATCGCCCCGGGCGTCGACGGGAATGTGACCGGGCGCCCGTGGACATTCAAGGCCCGGCCACATGGGGAAGGAGCCACCGCCAAGCAAGGGCCGCTGCCGCTTGTGCTTCTGGGAAGCGGCCTGCTGAGCGCGCTGCTGGTTGGCACCACGATCCACTTTGCGCAGTCCTCGGCACGCCGCGCTCGTACGGCCCTTGATGCACGCGGCCAGCTCGAGGCGCTGCTCGATGCAACCGATCAGGTCGCCATCATCGCCACTGACCTCAGTGGCGACATCACAGTCTTCAACGCGGGTGCGGAAGCGCTCACCGGGCGCCGGGCCGAACCATTGATCGGCGCCGAAACCCCCCTCTTCATGCTTGCTCCCGACGAGCGTGTGGACTTGGAGAAGGACCACCCCAACTTGGCCTTCCGAGCCCTGATCGATGCACTTCGAGGCGACCAACTGCACCTGCAGACGTGGGCAGTGCAACGCTCCGATGGCACCATCCGGAGGGTCTCGATGGCAGCGAGTTCGTGGACCGGCCCCGATGGCACGCCACTGGGCCACCTGATCGTGGCCGTCGACATGACCGATCAGGTGGCGGCGCTCGGAGAAGCCACATCGGCGCGCGAGCATGCCGAGCGTGCCAACGCAGCGAAGAGCCAGTTCCTCGCCAACGTGAGCCACGAGATCCGCACGCCCATGTCGGCCATTCTCGGTTACGCCGATGCGCTCCTGGACCCGTCGACCTCGGACATGGAGCGCGACGAGTGTGTGCGCGTGATCCGTCGCAACGGCAATCACCTGCTCGGCATCATCAACGACATCCTCGACATTTCCAAGATCGAGGCCGGTCGTATGACGGTCGAGC
>VGXJ01000370.1 GCA_016873375.1 Phycisphaerae bacterium | reverse complement strand
CAGGATGATCCAGTGATGGCGCAGGAGCTGGCCAGCACCGATCCGGTCCGCGTGCAGCGTGCGCAAGGCATGCAGACCATGCTGCGCCGCAACCTGCAGGGTGCGTTGGACCTCCGAAAGCTCGAGATCGACCAGCAGCGCGAATTCGACCTCACGTCTCCGCAGTCACCTTGATCCGGGCTTCACGGCCGCTCCCAGAAGCCCCACGCGCGGCGTCGGTCGTCGTCGCGTTCGTGCCCGCTTGATCGTTTGCGGCTCCGATCAAAGTCGGCGGTGCGCTTACTCGCCCGCACGCTGGCGCAGGTTGTCGAGCACGTTCATGAAGTTGATGTAGGCGTCGTACGGACTGTCGTACGGGCTGAAGTACTTGTGCACGTCACCATCGGCCCAGTACTTCGTGCACATGTAGTAGAGGTGGTCGCTCGTCGTGAGCTTGCGCCAGTCCTCCAGGATGTACGGATCGCCCTCCGCATGCCGGCGGCGCACCGCAGGCTCGAGCCGGTAGAGCTCGGCAGCAGCATTGTCCTGCAGCGGATTGCCTAACCACGCGCTCAGGTCGCGCTCGCTGTCGGCCCAGGACATCGGTCGCTCCACGTCGTAGGTGCCGACGGGTGAGTGCATCGATGACACCTGGCTTGGCGTGAGAAACCCGTTCTGGCCGGGATTCACGTCGAACACCTTCTCGGGAAGCGCATCAAGGAATCCGAAGATCCCGGTCTCTGCCCACTGGTGCTCGCCAAAGGTCTCGTAGTCCATGAAGAGGTTCACGACATGACCATCGCCGTTCACCTGGTTGACCCACTGCGCGAAGCGCTCGGCGCTGAGCGGCCACTCGCGCCAGTTCCGGTCGCCGAAGCGGAAGGCGATGTCGTCGCTCAGCCGGTAGTTCTTCAGCAGCAGTCGCGGCGATGCCGCCCCCTCGGGGATCGACCTCGGCGGAGGGGCGTACACATGATTGGGATTGCGCGCGCCAAGGTGCCTGTCGAGCCCCTCGCACAGGATGGTGCGGTGGCGGCCCATCCAGGCGATGTGCCCGGCGAGCTCGTTCAGGTAGATGAGTTCCGTGTTGCGGAAGGTCGTCGGCTGCTGGCCGAAGAGCCGTTGGATGCGGGCTTCCTGCAGCGCGACCTGCTCATTGAATTCCGCTCGCGAGAAGAGGAACGACAGCGAATGGTGGCTCGTCTCGGCGATGAACTCGCAAGCCCCCGTCGCACCGAGTTCCTGGAAGAGCCCGATCACATCAGGCGCCCACTGCTCGAGCTGCTCCAGCACCACGCCGCTCAGCGAGAAGCTGACGCGGAACCGTCGATCGTGGCGCTTCACCAGGTCCAGCAGCAATCTGGTGGTGGGCCGATAGCACTTGTCGGCGACCTTCAGCAGGATCTCGCGGTTCTTGTCGTTGTCGAAGTAGAAGGGGTCCGTGTCGAACACGGAGTAGCTGCGCAGCCGAAACGGCTGGTGCACCTGGAAGTAAAAGCACACGGCTGCCATGGGCGACCGAGTCTACGCCCGCCCGGACTGGGTGGATTCGGTTCGGTTCCCTACACTCCTGCCATGACCACGCTCGCCACGCCAGCGCCTGCCACCGTCGCCGTCCCGCTGCTCGATCTCAAGCCCCAGTACCAAGCCATCAAGGGCGAGATCGAGCCGGTTGTGTGCAAGGTGATGGAGA
>VGXJ01000369.1 GCA_016873375.1 Phycisphaerae bacterium | reverse complement strand
GTGCGCAGAGGCGCCCCGCACGCGTGGACACGCCCCGACGAATCGTCACGACCACGGGCAGGGGACCATGGGTCTCGAACGGTCGGCAGCGCATCGGCAGCCTCGCATGGCCGTCGACATCAAGCCCGGTCCGGGACAGCATGGGTGCCAGTCAGTGCACGGCAAGTGAATGGGTTCCCACGATGGTGACGACGCTGCCGATCGCGCACGATCCTGGCGGGCCCCGCTGCAGGGGCCGCTCGCGTGCGCTCAGGTGGTGTAGTCGGCGTTGATCTCGACGTAGCGCTTGGTCAGGCCGCAGCTGTGGAAGACATCGCTGCACGCACCCTGGCCCAAGTCAATCGAGATGTGCACGATGTCAGCCGTGAACGCCGCGCGGCGTTCGGAAGCCGTGCTTTCGGCTGGGGCACCGTGCTCAAACAGCGCCACGCCGTTGGCACCCACGCGCAGATCATCCACATCGAAGGAAACGCCGGCGCGGCCTGCCGCGGCAAGGATGCGCCCCCAGTTTGGATCGCCGCCTGTGACCGCAGTGCGCACAAGCAGGCTCATGGCCACCGTGCGCGCGACCTGCAGGGCCGCCTCAGGCGTGGCGGCACCGGTCACGGTGACCTTGATGCCCCGCTCGAAGCCTTCGCCATCCTGCACGACCTTCAGGGCAAGATCGGTGCAGACCTCGTCGAAGGCTGTCTGCAGCAGCACCTCGTCGCAGGCGCCGGCTTCGCCGCTGGCGAGGGCGAAGACGCTGTCGTTGGTGCTGGTGTCGCCATCGACGCTGATGCGGTGGAAGCTCCGCTCGACGCTGTGGCGCAGGATGCGATCGAGCGTGGGGGCATCGACGGCAGCGTCGGTGGTGATGGCCACGATCATGGTGGCCATGTCGGGGTGGATCATGCCGGCGCCCTTGGCCACGCCGGTCACGCGCACGTTGCCGACGGTCCGCGTGCAGGCCTTGGCTCGCGTATCGGTGGTCATGATCGCGGTGGCGAAGGGTGCGCAGGAGTCGGCCGTGAGTCCTGCATGCAGTGCAGGAAGGGCCGACACGATCCGCTCGCTCGGAAGCAGCACGCCGATCACGCCGGTCGAGTTCACGAGCACCGCATCGGGTGTGCAGTCGAGCAGCCGCGCGACGGCATCGACGGTCTCGTGGCAGGCCGCCATGCCGCGTGGACCCGTGGCGGCGTTCGCGCAGCCGGAGTTGACGAGGAGTGCCGTGCAATGACCGCGGCTGCGGGCGAGGTTCGTTCGCGATACCTGGATCGGTGCGGCCACCACGAGGTTGCGCGTGAACATGGCCGCAGCCACCGCGCCCTTGGCGCAGACGATCAGCCCCAGATCCGGAGTGCCCGACTTCTTGATGCCGGCGGCGATGCCGGAGCACGAGAAGCCCAGCGGAAGGGGGAGATCGGCCGGGCCGGCGGAGGCGCGGCGTGGTGCGCTCGAGGTCGTGGTCATGGTGTCGGTGATGGCAGGGATCGGGGCAGGGGTCAGGTGGTGGACGCCGTTGCAGCCGCGAGCTCGAACACCATCGCGATCTCGTCGCACTGTTCTTTCTTGGGGCAGTTCGCGCAGTCCTTCAGCACCTTCTCGGGAAGGCTGTTCACGCTGACCTGGCGGAAGCCGCAGCGCTCGAAGAACTGCGGTGTGCGGGTGAGCACGAAGACCTTCTGCAGGCCGAGCTTCACCGCCC
>VGXJ01000368.1 GCA_016873375.1 Phycisphaerae bacterium | reverse complement strand
AGCAATCCAAGGGCCGCGTGAAGACCTTCTTCGACCAGCACCTTCGCGATCGCCAGTTCGGCGGCGCGACCTGGACTGCCGTATGCAAGGACATCATCGGGGCGCTTCCGCGCGAGGTGTATGTCTCGTTCGACATCGACGGTCTGACTGCCGATCTCTGTCCGCGCACCGGTACGCCCGTCCCCGGCGGCCTCACCTTCCCTGAAGTCTGCCATCTGCTTGAGCTGCTTGCGGCGAGCGGTCGGCGCATCATCGGCTTTGATCTCTGCGAGGTCGCGCCCGGCGCTCCGGATGATGAGTGGAACGGTTGCGTGGGCGCCCGGGTGCTCTACAAGCTCGCGGGCTGCGCACTGCGGAGCCAGAAGGCGATCTGAGGCCTGGTGCCTCGGCGTCCGAACGGTCCGCCCGTGCTCAGACGGGCGCGCTCGCCTCATCAAGGATCGTGACGATCCACGCAAAGAAGAGCAGAAGGTGAACCATGCCCTGCATGATGCTGACGCGGCCGCGTGCAAGGCTGAGCGCGGTCACCAAGAAGGTGCACGCGAGCAGCACAATGAACGGGGGCTCGAGGCCCAGCTCCGGCGTCACGCCCGTCACAAATCGGATGCCGATGATGGCTGGCACGGTCAGGCCGATCGTGGCGAGCGCACTGCCGAGCAGGATGTTGATCGAGCGCTGCATGTCGTGCCGACGCGCAGCACCGATCGCAGCGAGCCCCTCCGGCGCGAGGACCAGCAGCGCGATCAGGATGCCGCCCAAGGGCATGGGCAGGCTCCATGCGACGAGCATGTCGCGGGTGCGCCCGCCCAGGCCTTCGGCCATCGCAACGACGGCCAGGAGCGCGAGCACCAGAAGCACCACCGATCGCCCCAGCGGCGGGGGGGCATGGTGCTTTGGTTCGGTCGTTCGCTCGGTGACGCCATGGTGCGCGAAGAAGGTCTGGTGCCGCGTCGACTGCATGAACAGGAAGATGCCGTATAGCACCAAGCTGCTGGTCCCCACGAACACTTCCATGGGGTCACTCATCCATCCGCCGGAGTTTGAACGCGTGAACCGCGGAAGCACCATCGTGATGCATGCGAGTGTGATCAGTATGGGCAAATATGCATTGCTCGACTGAGGGTTGAACTCGCGCTCGTGGCCGCGCCAGGCCGACACCAGCATGCACACCCCGAGCAGCAAGTTGAGGATGAGCATGATCACCGAGAACATGGTGTCGCGGGCGATGTCAGGGTCGCCGCTCGATCCGAGCATGACGGCGCAGACCGCGGCCACTTCGATGATGATGGCCGAGATCGTCAGGATGATCGTGCCCAGGGGCTCGCCCAGGCGATCTGCCACATGATCAGCGTGCGTCATGGCGCGCATGGCGGCTGCGACGATGGCCGCGATCAGAAAGGCTGTCCACGCCAAGCCCGCCGCACCTGAGGCGGGGCCGCTGGGGCTCCAGTGCGCCAACACAGCAACTCCAGTCAACAACCCTACGGCTACAGGCAGGTCAGCCAAGGCTGAGCGAAGTTTTCCGGCCTGCTCGGCGCTCGTCATGCACCGGACTCTATCACCTGCAAAGCAGCGTCAGCACGGTCCCCATGAGCCGAGCATGATGCCCAGATCCGCACCGTCCGTCACGCCGGAACCATTGAGGTCTCCGCCAGCCACTCCCCAGCTTCCGAGCAGGACGCCAAGGTCGTTGC
>VGXJ01000367.1 GCA_016873375.1 Phycisphaerae bacterium | reverse complement strand
CGAGATCCGCCGCTGGAATCCCGCGGGGTTCGATGCATCGCGACCGTTCGCCGCGAACAAGGGCTTCACGCCGCGCGGGCACCTTGACTTGGTCAAGCAGCACCGCATGGTCGACTTCGAGCGTGGCGTGAAGATGGCCGGTACGCGGCACTACGCGCTCACCGGCTGGGGCATGCGGCTGCACCAGGCCGTGCTGCGCATGGCCTTCGATTTCATGACTGTCGAGAACGGCTTCACGGCCATCGGTGTGCCGGTGATCGTGAAGGAAGAGTGCATGGTGGGCACCGGCTTCTTCCCGGCCGGTCGCGAACAGGCCTACCACATCGAGGAATCCACGCGCGGATCGGGGCACGACCTGTTCCTGACGGGTACCGGCGAGGTCGGGCTCATGGGCCTGCACGCCGACGAGATCCTCTCGCACGAGGAACTGCCGCTGCGCTACACGACCGTGAGCACATGCTTCCGTCGCGAGGCAGGCGCTGCGGGCAAGGACACGGCCGGGCTCTACCGCATCCACCAGTTCGACAAGGTCGAGCAGGTCGTGGTGTGCAAGGCTGACGATGCCGAGAGCCGCGAGTGGCACAAGCGCATGCTGGGCTATGTCGAGTCGCTCCTGCAGCGGCTCGAGCTGCCCTACCGCTTGCTGCAGTGCTGCAGCGGCGACCTCGGCGTGAAGAACGAGGACATGATCGACGTGGAGTGCTGGATGCCCGGCCGCGGCGAGGCGGGCAGCGATGGCGTGCCTACAGGCGCGTACGGCGAGACGCACAGCGCGAGCCGGCTGGGCGACTTCCAGTGCCGGCGCCTGAACCTGCGCTACCGCGACGAGCAGGGTCGCATCCACTTCGCGTATGCCCTCAACAACACCGTGCTCGCCAGCCCGCGCATCCTGATCCCGATCCTGGAGATCCACCAGCAGCAGGATGGATCGATCGCGATCCCGGCTGCGCTCCGCCCCTACCTTGGCGGCGTGGATCGGATCGGGTGAGTCATGCGGATCGGCTTCGGCAAGCGATCCAAGGGTCTTGAACCCTCGGTCATAACCGAGCGCCAGGCGCGTTGGGTCGTCTGGATCTTCACGGGTTTCCAAGCGATCTTCGTGCTCATCGGGATCTTCTTCACGGTACAGGGCGTGCTCGAATGGGATCGCGCCGCCAAGAGTGCATCGTGGCCCACGGTCACAGGCACCGTGACGCGGAGCGAGGTGACGAGCCACCGCTCGACGCACGAGGGCCGCACCAGCACGAGCTACCACGCCCACATCGAGTTCGACTACGAGGTCGATGGGGTCGGTCACCACGGGGACCAGCGCACATACAAGGTGGCAACTTCCTCGCAGTCTGCAGCCAACGATGCCGTGGCGGCGTATCCGGTCGGCAGGTCGGTGACCGTGTCGTATGACCCGCAGGACCCCGAGCGCGCGGTACTCGAACCCGGCTGGGACTGGTCGAACGCGATCCCGATCGCCGTCGGGCTGTTCGCAATCGCCTTCGTCAGTTTCCTGCGCTGGCTCGTCGTGCGGCAGGTGAGCAAGGCCGTGCAGAGCATGAAGGACCTGACGGCCTTGGGCATTGATCCGAAGGCGATCGAGGCGCCTGCTGACCAGATGACGGTGGGCGCAGCGGCTTCCACGGCAGAGCCCGCTGCAACGCCAACGTCTTCAGGGTCGGCGGAGGCGGCTGCTTCGGCGAAGTCTTCAGGACCCGCCGAACT
>VGXJ01000366.1 GCA_016873375.1 Phycisphaerae bacterium | reverse complement strand
GGCCCGTCCCCTGCACCCCGAAGAACGTGGTGCCACCCCCACCGCCGAACCCATCACCGCCGCCACCACCTGCGCCCATGCCCGTCCCCGTGCCGAACCCGCTCTCGATGGGCACTGGTGAGCCCTGCGCGGGCAGCGGCATGGCCTCGGCACTCACGGGCTCGGCTGCGCCAGAGGCGTCGAGCGCAGGCATGTCCTCAGCCAGTTCGGTCGATGGCTCAGCCGGTCGCTCGAGGGGCGTGGGTGCGGCGAGCACGACATCGAAGACCTCGAACTCCGGTTCAGGTGCGACAGGTCGAAGAATCGGGATCAGTGCCAGGACGCCGACGATCAGGAGATGGAACGGCACGCTGAAGGCCACCCCGAGCAGGATGGCGCGCAACAGCCGGGGCGCACGCACGGGTGGCGCGCCGCTCTCCTGCCGTGCTCCTGCAGCCGACTGCACGCGCTCCTCCTCGTCCGTTGGACACGACGGATTGTAGTACGCTCCGACCGCATCCCCACCCATGGCAAGCCCCTACAAGCGCATCCTCCTGAAGATCAGTGGCGAGTCCTTGGCCGAGCAGGGCCAGTTCGGGATCTCACCGGGTGAACTCGCGGTCATCGCCGCGGAGATCGCCGCGGCCAAGCAGTCCGCGACCTTCGATCTGGCCGTCGTCGTCGGTGGCGGCAACATCATCCGTGGGGCAAAGCTCGCCGCCGCAGGCAAGTTCGACCAGAGCACCGCCGACTACATGGGCATGCTGGGCACCGTCATCAACGGCCTGGCGCTCAAGGAAGCCCTTGCCGCCGTGGGCGTCGAGAGTCGCGTGATGAGCGCGATCCTGCTGCCCTCGGTAGCCGAGTCGTTCATCCGCCCCCGGGCACTGCGCCACTTCGAGAAGGGCCGCGTGGTCATCCTGACTGCGGGCACGGGCAACCCCTACTTCACCACCGACACCTGCGCGAGCCTGCGCGCCATCGAGCTCAACGCCGATGTGCTGCTCAAGGCCACCAAGGTGGACGGCGTCTACACCGCCGACCCGCGCAAGGATCCCGCCGCCCGGCGCTATGAATCGCTGACCTTCGGCGAAGCCGTCGAGAAGCAGCTTGGCGTGATGGATCTCACGGCGCTGACCATGTGCATGGAGCACAAGCTGCCGCTGATCGTCTTCGACTACAAGGTACCGGGCAACATCACGCGCGCCGTGCGCGGAGAGCCGATCGGCACGCTGGTCAAGGCCTGAGCCCATGGCCTGATCCGACAGAGCACCACCAAGGCCCACGAGGAACACATGGATCTGGACACCATTCTGCTGGAGTGCGAGGAACGCATGCAGAAGTCGGTCGACTACCTCCAGCGCGAACTGCGCGGCCTTCGTACCGGCCGGGCCAGCACGGCCCTGCTCGAGTACGTGAAGGTCGACTACTACGGAAGCATGACCGACCTGCGGGAACTGGCTGCCATCAGCGTGCCCGAGGCATCGCAGCTGCTCTGCAAGCCCTTCGATCCGGGCGCCAAGGCTGCAATCATCCGGGCCATCGAGACCAGCGGGCTGGGCCTCAACCCGCAAGCCGAGGGCAGCCAGATCCGCATCAACGTGCCTCCGCCGTCTGCTGACCGCCGCAAGCAGCTCGCAAGCCAAGTGAAGAAGCTGGCCGAGGAGTCGCGCGTGTCGATCCGCAACGAGCGTCGCGATGCGAACAAGGCCATCGACCTTGCCAAGGCCGATC
>VGXJ01000365.1 GCA_016873375.1 Phycisphaerae bacterium | reverse complement strand
CCTTGGGTCCGCGCGGTGCGTGGCTTGGCCTTGGTGCAGGGCGTCGAGGGACTGCTTCGTGGTGGTTCCGCTGGCGACCGTACGCTGATGGAGCAGATGATCGGCCAGACGGTCATTCCTGCCGACGCGGCCCTGCGCACCGCGGCCGCGACCAACCTCGGGACCCACATCGAGCAGATGGTCAACGCATGCTGCTCCTTCGGAGCAGTGCTCGTCTGCACGACTGCGAGCAACGAGGCTGGACTCATCCCGCTCGGGCAAGAGGTGCTCGATGGGTTGTCTGACGAAGACCGCCTGTCGATCGAGCGCGATCTCGCCGTGGCGCGGATGGCCGCGACCGGTGATGCTGCGGCTGCCGAATCATCGGCGCGTGCCGTGATCGAGCGCGCTCCACAGCACGCCGAGGCTCACTACTGGCTTGGCAAGGCGCGGGCCGTGCAGGGGGACCGAGTCGGTGCCCGAGCAGCGTTTCTGCGTGCGCGGGACTGCGACACGATGCCGTGGCGGCCGACGAGCGCCACCGAGCAGGCGATCCGGGATGCGGCCAAGCGCTCTGGTGCAACGCTGTGCGATGTTGCCGAATCGTTCCGCACGATGAGCCCCGAGGGTGCAACCGGCTGGGAGCTGCTTGATGACCATGTCCATCCGAGCCTGCGCGGCCAGGCGGAAGCCGGACGGCTCATGGCGAATGCGATCCTTGGGATGGCAGCCATGCCGAAGGGTGAGCCTATTGCTGAGGGGTTCGACTGGTCGGCGGTGGCTGCTCGACTCGGAGCCAATCCCTGGGATGCATGGCGCGTCGACCACACGCTGCGCGTGCTCTTCGGTGTGCCGTTCATGAAGCGCTCCAACGCGGAAGCTTTCATTCGATTCGACCGTGCTGCCGGAGCCCTTGAGGGATCGGTCTCGACCCCCATTCGCGCCGTGCTCGAGGAGTGGAAGACCATCCGGCCGCACGCCGGAGCGCAACGGCCGGTCACGGGCATGGTGGCCCGTGCCATGCTGCGCGAGGGGCGCGCAGCCGATGCGGAGCCGCTTTACGCGATCGCGCTCAACCAAGTTCCCGGCTACATGAGCTGGAGCCTTGAGTACGCCTACTTCCTGCTGGCGTGCCGTGAGAAAACCAAGCCAGCGCTCGATGCCGCCGACCTACAGCTGGCGTCCGATGCCATCGCGCGTGGACGGTTTCTGCTCGCCCATGGCGAGTCAGGGTCGGGATTCACGGAGCGATACATCGGTCGGCTCCATCAGCTGCGGGGGGAGTGGGCCGAGGCGATTCCCTACCTCGTGACCGCCCGGCCACGGATGCAGGCTGAAGATCTGGTGGCGTGCGATCAGGCGCTGGTGGCCTCGTACATCAAGCTCGGCAAGACTGGTGATGCGCTTGCCTTGTGCGAAGAGGGAATCCGTTCAAGTGGTCGCTTTGTGCCGATCTACCAGCGCCTGCGTGAGCAGGTGCAGCAGGGCAAGTGATCGAGGCCTTTGGCCCGCAGCCCCTGGCGGCCATGGGCCGCCGCCCGCGGAGCGGGCCACCCGCGCGCAAAAGCGACGAAGCCGAAGGCATGGCCTTCGGCTTCGAGCATGGCAAGCGGGTGAAGGGGATCGAGGCCTTTGGCCCGCAGCCCCTGGCGGCCATGGGCCGCCGCCCGCGGAGCGGGCCACCCGCGCGCAAAAGCGACGAAGCCGAAGGCATGGCCTTCGGCTTCGAGCATGGCAAGCGGGTGAAG
>VGXJ01000364.1 GCA_016873375.1 Phycisphaerae bacterium | reverse complement strand
ATCCGGCCGGGGCGCCCTTCTTCGAGGATCCACAACCGATGGCCGGGATCGACGTCCGGGACATCGTCGCCGGCGTGCCGATCGAGCTGGGCGAGGGCACCGCGTGGTACCCGTACCCAATGAGCGACTTCGACGGCACCTTCAGCGTGCAAGCCGTGCTCGATCGCGATTCGACGGTGCGTGGGCACATGGGACCTGGCAATCTGATGGGACGGCCCACCACCATCACGCTGTCGAGAACGGCCGAGGACGACATCACCCTCGATCTCGATGCACTCGTCCCGCAGGAAACGATGCCCGAAGGACAGATCGGCGAGGACCCCGATCGCCCGCAACTGGTCTGGGTCAACCTGCCAAGCACGCTCGTCTCCAACCGTGGCGCACCGGCTGTGCACCGAGCGGGCGTGATCCTGCCACCGGGCTATCACGACACCAAGCACCCTCGACGGGTCTGGCCGACGATCTACCTGATCCCGGGCTTCGGAGGCCGGCATCTCGGAGCTGCGTCGCTGATGAAGGTGGTGCACAGCGAGATCGGCGAGGCTGCGCTGCCACCCGCCGTGTGGGTGGTGCTCGATCCCGATGGTCCCCTTGGGCATCATGGCTTCGTGGACTCGATCGCCAATGGTCCGCGCGGCACGGCGCTCGCGACCGAACTGGTGCCGTGGCTGGAGGAACGCTTCCGCCTCGATGCGCGGCCACAGGGCCGGCTCGTGACGGGCCACTCAAGCGGCGGATGGAGCAGCTTGTGGCTCGCACTGACCTACCCTGAGACCTTCGGGGCCTGCTTCTCGAGTGCACCTGATCCCATCGATTTCGCGGCGTTCCAGACGGTCGACCTCTATGCCGATGCGAACGCGTTCGTCGATGCCGCGGGCGCCGAGTTCCCCAGCTTCCGCGAACCGATGCGCGACGCCTTCGACCGCGTCTGCATGAACAACCGCGACGAGATCATGATGGAGTGGGTGCTCTCGCCCGCGGGCCTGAGTGGCGAGCAGTGGGATGCCTGGTGCGCGATGTGGAGCCCCACTGATTCCATCACCGGGCATCCGCGGCGGCTCGTCGATGCCACGACCGGGGCGATCGATCCCGTGGTGGTGGAGGCGTGGTCGACCTACGACCTGGCACGACGATTGCGGCGCGACCCCGAGGCCATGCTTCCCCTGTGGCGCGAGCGCGTGCACCTGGTGTGCGGCGACCGAGACAACTTCTACCTCGAGCGTGCAGTCGATCGCGTGCGCGCGACGCTGGCCAAACTTCCAGGCGAAGGCGCCGCGGGAGACCCAGCCACCGTGCCGGGATATGTCGAACTGCTGCAGCGCGCGGACCATGGCGCCGCGAGCGCGCTGTCGAGCCTGCGCTTCTATCCGGAGATGCGACGCTGGATCGATTCGCATGGCGTGCCGGTCGCTGCACCGGAGAAGCCATGAAGGAAGTCCAGGATCACTTCTTCCGCCTGGCCAAGGAACAGGGCTTCCGGGCGCGGAGCGCCTTCAAGCTGATCGAGATCGATGACCGCAAGAAGCTGATCCGCAAGGGCGACCGCGTGCTCGACATGGGCGCTGCCCCTGGTTCGTGGACGCAGGTGGCGGCAGAGCGTGTGGGGCCCAAGGGTGCCGTGGTTGCCGTCGACCTGAAAGCCATCGACCCTCGGGGATTGCCGCAGCATGTGACGCTGCTGCAGGCGGACCTGATGGATCTGGCACTCGAGCACTTCGGTGGTGTGCCTT
>VGXJ01000363.1 GCA_016873375.1 Phycisphaerae bacterium | reverse complement strand
CCATCGACGCCAAGGACCAGAAGGCCCTCGTCGAGCAGTCGATCAAGGAATTCGCCAGCACCGGCCGCTGAGGCCAGAAGTACCAAGGCAGACCATGTCCACGGCAACCAACAGCGTCGGTCGCGTCTACGCCGAAAGCCTCTTCGAGCTCGCCTCGAAGCAGGGCGGCGACGCCTCCGCGCAAGATGTGGGCGATGAACTGGTCGATCTCGTCGAGATCGTCCGTGCCGACCGTCGGTTCGCGGAATTCCTCCGCTCGCCGGCGATCGACACCGCCGCGCGGGAGACCACGCTGCAGTCGTTGCTCAAGGGCCGCGTGAGCGACCTCGTGCTGCGCTTCCTGCTGGTGGCCAACCGCAAGGGCCGGCTGGGCGAGCTCGATGCGATTTCCGAGGCCTACTCCAAGCTGCTCAACGAGCGCTTCGGCAAGGTCGAGGTCGATGTCTTCACGGTCGACGGCCAGCTCGATGATGGCGCGCGCGCGAACCTCGCCAGCACGCTCAAGTCACGCCTGGGCCGCGAGCCTGTGCTGCACCTGTACAAGGATGCGTCGATGGTCGGCGGCGTGAAGCTGCGCATCGGCGACCAACTGATTGATGGCTCGGTGGCCGCGAAGCTGCGCCGCATGCGGCGCTCGCTCGTCGAGGACGCCGGCGCCAAGGTGCGCGCCGACATCGGCCGCTTCCTCTCCTGAACCAGAACGAACCAACCGCCCGAGCAGGGCACGCAGAACCCCGAAAGCAGAGGTCCAACCGTGAAGATCAAGACTGACGAAATCACTTCGGTCATCAAGCAGCAGATCGAGTCCTTCAGCAGCCAGCTCGAGGTCAGCGAAGTTGGCCAGGTCGTCGAAGTCGGCGACGGCATCGCCCGCATCTACGGCCTGTCGAGCGCGATGGCCGGCGAACTGCTCGAGTTCCAGTGCGTGGGCGGCAAGACGATCACCGGCCAGGTCATGAACCTCGAGTCTGGCGTTGTCGGTGCCGCGCTCTTCGGCGATCCCACCCTCGTGCGCGAAGGCGACACCGTCAAGGCGACCGGTCGCCTGCTCGAAGTGCCCGTCGGCCCCGAGCTCCTCGGTCGCGTGGTCGATCCGCTTGGCAACGCCATCGATGGTGGCGCGCCCATCAAGACCGCGCAGACCGGCAAGGTCGACATCGTCGCCCCCGGCATCAGCAAGCGCCAGCCCGTGAAGGAGCCGCTGCAGTTCGGTATCAAGGCCGTCGACAGCATGATCCCCGTCGGCCGTGGCCAGCGCGAGCTCGTCATCGGCGACCGCAAGACTGGCAAGACGGCCGTCTGCCTCGACTGCATCATCAACCAGAAGAAGTACTGGGGCACCCCCGACGCGGTGGTGTGCATCTACGTCGCCGTCGGCCAGAAGGAATCGACCATCGCCGGCGTCGTCGAGACGCTGAAGAAGAACGGCGCCCTCGACTACACCATCATCGTGGCCGCAGGCGCCAGCTCCAGCGCCCCGATGCAATACATCGCGCCCTACGCCGGCTGCGCGATGGGCGAGTACTTCATGTGGAAGGGCAAGGATGCCGGCTACACCGGTCCCAAGCACGTGCTCTGCGTGTACGACGACTTGTCGAAGCAGGCCGTGGCCTACCGCGAACTCTCGCTGCTCCTTCGCCGTCCGCCGGGCCGCGAGGCGTACCCCGGCGACGTCTTCTACCTGCACAGCCGCCTGCTCGAGCGCGCCACCAAGCTCAGCGCCGAGAACGGCGC
>VGXJ01000362.1 GCA_016873375.1 Phycisphaerae bacterium | reverse complement strand
GTAGAGGGAAGCCCGGCAGGCCGCAAGAGTCTTGGTCGACGGAATGACCACCCCGGGCGGACGCAGGGCTGCCTCGCCCCATAACAGCGTCAGACGACCTCCGTAGGAACTATTCCAAGGGCCGAGCCGTGCCACGCGATCCCAGCGGTCGTCAGCCCCGCAGCCACGAGCGCCATCCAGACCACCTGGCCGTCGGCCGTGCTGAAGCAGCCGACGTCGAAGCTGTCGAGGTCGAACACGCCCCAAGCCGAGCCATCGGCGCGCAAGCAGGGCAGCACCAGCTCGCTGCGGTCCCGGGGATCGCAGGCGACGTATCCGGCTCCCAGCGATGCCACGTCCCGGACCACCAGGATCGATCGCGACAGCAAGCAACGCCCGCAGGCACCGTGCAGACCGATCGGGCTGCACGCGGGCTTGGGTTCGCGCGCGCCCAGCACCAGGCGCTCGGCATCGGGTGAGCCGGGGCGATCCAGGTAGAAGCCTGCCCAACTCGCGCCGGCGACGGACAGCGTCGGCCACAGCGCCGCCACAAAGGCAGCGCAGCGATCCTCGATCGCGGTGCCGGTCGAGCAACGCGCGATGCGGGCAAGATCGGATGGTGCAAGCTCGATCGGCATGGCAGGCGCGCAGGCAGGTCAGGGGCGGTTTGGGAACGGCGCTGCTCGAGCGCGATCAGGCGCTCTCTCGCGCGCGCCGGCGGATGTTGTCGACCGTGGCGCGACCCGAACGCACGGCATCTTCGCTGATGCAGTAGGTCACGCCCGCGTTGTCGAGTTCCGGCAGCGCGTACATCAGGTCGAGCATCAGCTCATCGACGACCGCACGCAGTGCACGGGCACCGGTGTTGCGATCGAGGGCCTTCTGCGCGATCAGGTCGAGCGCCCCAGAAGTGAATTCGAGCTGCGCGCCCTCGAGGCTGAAGAGGTGCTGGTACTGGCGAACGAGGGCATTCTTGGGCTCGAGCAAGATGCGCACAAGGGCCGCGCGGTCGAGCGGCATGAGCGGCGTGATCAAGGGCAGGCGCCCCATCAGCTCGGGAATCATGCCGAACTCGAGCACATCTTCCACGATGACCTGCCCGAGCACGCTCTGGCGCTCTTCCTGCGAGCCGCGCGCGATCGGATCGGTGTTGAAGCCGATCTTCCGGCGGCCGAGCCGCTTGGAGATGATTTCCTCGATGCCGTCGAACGACCCCCCGCAGACGAAGAGGATGTTGGTGGTGTCGAGCTGGATGTACTGCTGCTCGGGGTGCTTGCGGCCGCCCTGCGGCGGCACGTTCGCGACAGTTCCCTCGAGGAGCTTGAGCAATGCCTGCTGCACGCCCTCGCCGCTCACATCGCGCGTGATCGAGACGTTCTGGCTCGTCTTGCCGATCTTGTCGATCTCGTCGATGTAGATGATGCCTCGCTGCGCGGCCTCAAGGTCGAAGTCCGCCGCCTGCAGCAGCTTCAGCAGCAGGTTCTCGACGTCCTCGCCGACATAGCCGGCTTCCGTGAGCGTGGTCGCATCGCCGATCGCAAAGGGCACGTTGAGCATGCGTGCCAGCGTGCGGGCAAGCAGCGTCTTGCCGGTGCCGGTCGAGCCGATCAGCAGCACATTGCTCTTGTCGAGCTCCACCGGCGCATCGGCGTTTCCAACCTGGGTGAGCCGCTTGTAGTGGTTGTGCACCGCGACCGAGAGCGTCTTCTTGGCCTGGTCCTGGCCGATCACGTACTCATCGAGGTACTCCTTCAGGGAGCGCGGCG
>VGXJ01000361.1 GCA_016873375.1 Phycisphaerae bacterium | reverse complement strand
CTTCCCCGAGTGCGCAGGCCGGGTCAGTTCTGGCTGAACGGCAAGGCCGACTTGTGCACGCACAGCCGCAGGTTGCCATCAGCGCAGCGGCGGAAGACGAAGGTCTTGTCGACCATGACTCCCTTGCCGTCCGGACCGGGGATGGAGGCGTTGCCCATCGTGATGGCAACCTCGCCGTGGATCTGGATGCCGTTCTCGGCGGCGCAGCCGACGACCGCGCCGGACGAGGAGCTCGAGCGCTGCGGCAGGTCATGAAACGAAGCAGCCCCGGCGGATGCCGGGGCTGCAAGGTGAATGACCCCAAGGGGATTTGAACCCCTGTCCTCTCCGTGAAAGGGAGATGTCCTAGACCGGGCTAGACGATGGGGCCAGTCGGTGGACGGGCGAAGACTATAGCGGCTTCCGCCCGCCGTGGCGAGTACTTCAGGCGCGCACCCCGCCGCATTCCCACCCCGGTAGCCTCGAGCCCGTGCCGCCCGAGAACCTGCCGACGTTCCACCCCGGCCGCGCCGGCTCATCCGTCATCGTCTGCCCCATGCAGGTCGAGCGCAAGGCTGCCGAATCGTGCGGCCGCCCCGTGCCGGTGATCCAGTGCGGCATCGGTCGCGATGCGATCGATCGCGCCTTCGCGCGCATCGATGTCCTTCGAGATCGTCCGCGCCATGTGGTGCTGTTCGGCATCGGGGGTGGACTTCGTGAGCCGTGTGATCGCGAAACCGCCTGGGTGATCGACCGCGTGGTCGACGCTGCGACCGGCTCAAGCGTGCACTCCCCCACGGCGCGGCTGGCCCCACCCAAGTCGACCACGACCGTCGGTCATGCCGACACGATCATCGCCACACCCGCGGATCGCGTGGCGTTCGCCGATCGCACCGGTGCGAGCCTCGTCGACATGGAGTGCTGGGCCTTCGCGCAAGCGGCTTCGGCTCGGGGCATGGCCTGGACCATCGTGCGCGGCGTGAGCGACGGACCGCTCGATGAGATGCCCATCGAGGTGCTCGATCTCGTCGATGCGGACGGGAATCCCAAGGTTGCGGCGGCCGCCGCAGCTGTGCTGAAGTCACCGAGCCTCGGGGCCAGGCTCATGGCGCTGCAGTCGCGCAGCACACGCGCGCTCGCCCGTGCGCAAGCCCTGCTCACCCACATGCTCGATGCAGTCGATGGCTCACCCGTGGCGTGCAGCATCGAGCACCCCGCGCTCATCATGGGCGGAACCTTCGATCCCCCGCATCGCCGCCACCTAGGCATGCTCATCGAAGCCTCCCACGCGCTCTCGGCATCGAGCGCGATCGTCGTGCCCGCAGCTGCGAACCCCCTCAAGGATGCGCACGCAGCGCCGCCGGCCGTGCGCTGGGAGATGCTGCAGGCCGCACTGCGCGATCCGGGCATGCCACGCACCAGCGCCTCGATCATGTCCAGCAGCTGCGAGCTTGAGCGTGGCGGCCCGAGCTACACCATCGACACGCTGCGTACGCTGCTGCCCCTGATCCCCGGCAGCGCCGAGCACGGCCCGCGCGCCGTACGGCTGCTCATCGGCTCCGATGCGCTGATGCAACTGGACCGCTGGCGCGACTGGCGCGCGATCCTCGACCTTGCGCGACCTGCCGTCGTCCTCCGTCCCCCGCACACGCAGGACGAGGTCCGCTCGTGGCTCGCCGAGTTCTCCGAGCGCTACGCGCTAGGCGACACGACCGACTGGCTCCTGCCCTTGGCACCCGTCGACCTGAGCTCAACGGGCCTCCGCGCCGCGCTCGGCCGGGGC
>VGXJ01000360.1 GCA_016873375.1 Phycisphaerae bacterium | reverse complement strand
CGGGATGAGGCTTGTTCGCGATTCCGAGGGCGCTCCGGCAACGGCCGGCGGGCGCGGAAACGGGAAAGGCCAGGAGCGACGCCACCCACCGCTTCCGTTGCGATTCGTGGCGTTGCCGGCGCAGTCCCAGAGGTTCGCAAGCGTTGATCGCTCGCGCTGGTTCACCGGCTGAAGGCACGCAGCATAGCGCGGCCCCCCGCTCAACGCAATGGCAGCGTGATCGTGACCTCGAGATCGAATGGGTAGACGCGTTCCTGGCCATTCACGATGGCATCTTCGGGCGTGATGAGCGATCCATCGACGCGGAACTCGGGTTCATATGGGCCGCCGGCGGGTCCGGTCACGACCACGGCGAACCGGACCTTGAGCACATGCTCGCCATCCTTGAGCACCTCGATCGGCGCCGTCACCGTGAAGCGATCGGGCTCCGCCAACTCTCGCGCCAGTAGCTCCTGGCCCCTTGCGGTCTGTTGCGGCAGGATGGCCAGCTTCGCCGCACGCAGGTCGGCATTCACCTGGTCATCCGTGAGCGCGCGTGTGTCCCCGAGCTCCATCGCGACACCATCGAGCGCTGCCTCGAGCAGCACCACACGTGGCTCGACCCCTGCTCCGCCGGGCACCGTGAACAGGTTTTCGCCGATCGTCGGCACGAGCCCCACCTTGAGCAGGCCATCCTCGATGCGCGGTTCCGCGCGCACCGAGACCCCCGCCATCGCCATGCGCTTTGCCCACGACTCGTCCAGCACGCCGCTCGCCAACGCGCCCGCCAGCAGGCCGTTCGCGAACACACGCCGCCGGCCCGGTCGCTCGATGGCTTCCAGCAAGAGTTCCGCGGCCTGCCGCGTCTCGCTCGGCGTGAGCTGCTGCTGCGACAGCTCGTAGAAGAGCACCGGCGATGGACCCGTCACACGCGCCACCTGCAAGGCCAGCCACGGCGGCAAGGTCATCATCATGGCCGCGAACGGCACGGCGGCCGTGACCACGACCACCGCCAGCACGCCAACGATCTTCGTCACGCTTCGCTGGCCACGCTGCACGCTCGTCACCGCGCCGGCTACGGCGAGGTCGGCGTTGCATTCCGGGCAGCGCGATGGCGGCACATCGGCGAGCTCCTGCGTGCACGCGGTGCAGCGCGCGCGTCCGCGCCGGCCGGCGAGGGTCGGCATCATCACCACCCAGCAGGGTGCAGCGAGAACAATCAGCATGACGAAGCCCGGCAGGTACACCCCCGTCACGAACCGAACGGCCAGCAGCGCGGGCAGCATCAGCACGATCGAACAACACGCGGCCACGAGCCATCGGCGACGCATCGGAACCGCAGGATCGATGAGGCTGGACGTCATGCGCCAGACCGGATCGAGCCGTCGCACCCAGCGCCGATGCGCGAAGAGTTGCCGCCCGAGCGACATGGCTTCGACCACCTGCTGCGTCGCGATCGCTTCCCAGTACCGAATCAGCAACGGCTGCTGGCCCGCGTGCACTCCATGCTTGCAGGGGCGATCCCGCACCGAAGCCAGGCACACCGGACACACGCAGCCCTCGTCATCCCAGATGCTCTCCAACGCGCGCGAGCGTCGCCGGTTCTGCCGCAGCGCCGGAATCAGCGACACGATGATGCACAGGTAGGCGACCCCGCCCATCCACCGCAGCGGTGAACTCCCCCAGGCGAACAGGAAACCGCCCGCGAGCACGCTCATGAGCAACCCGAACATCATGCCGCCGAACTGCTTGCCCAGCGCGATCCGCTGGCCCATCCATTCAGCGCG
>VGXJ01000359.1 GCA_016873375.1 Phycisphaerae bacterium | reverse complement strand
GCAGTCATGTTCCTGGGTGACTGCGGCAGCATGCTCATCGGGTACCTGCTCGCCGTCTGCATCATGATGCAGGCTCAGGAAGACAGCATCAGCCTCTTCTTCGCCGGCCTGATCATCTTCGCGCTGCCGATCATGGACACGCTGCTGGCCATCATCCGCCGCAAGTTGGCGGGACTGCCCATGTCGGCGGCCGATGCCAATCACATCCACCACCAGGCCAAGCGATTGACCGGCTCTGTCCGCAAGGCGGTCTTCCTGCTCTACGCCGTCACGGCTGCGTTCACGCTGCTTGGGGTCGGTCTTGCTGCACTGCAACTCTTTGAGCGCCCCCGGGTCTTGGTCGTGTACAGCATCGCCTTCATGCTCTTCGCGGGCCTGATCTGCGTGGCGCTCAAGGCCGCCTTGCTTGAGCGGTGGCAGGTAGCTCCGCAGGCGGACACCGAGCCTGAAGCGCCGCCGAGCACCGCAGCCGATGCAGCCAAGCCCGTCGACCCGGCCCAGGCATGACGACGAACCCAGGTTCGCGCGGCAATCGTTCCGCCCATGACCCCGGAGCCTCGGACCCCCATGGTCACCGCCCGGTGCTGCTCGATGAGATCGTTGAGCTGCTCGCCCCAGTTTCCGGGGAGAGCGTGGTTGACTTGACGGCCGGTCGAGGTGGTCACGCTGTCGCACTGGGTGCACCGGTGGGGGCATCCGGCGTGCTGACGCTCTTCGATCGGGACCAGACGAACCTTGCTTATGCGTGTGTGCGGGTCTCGGCCATGCCTTCGGCGCCGCGGGTTCAGGCGGTTCATGCCGACTTTCGCTCCATCGGGCTCATGATGCCAACGGGGACCCCGCCGGCCAACGCTGTCCTGGCCGATCTCGGATTCGCGTCGACCCAGGTTGACGACCCCGCTCGTGGTCTGGCCTTTTCCCACGATGGACCGCTCGACATGCGCCTCGATCCAACCCGTGGCGAGACAGCCGCCCAGCTCGTAGCCCGCTTGGACGAGCGCGAACTGGCCGACATCATCTTCCACTACGGCGAGGATCCTTTCGCGCGACGCATCGCCAGGAACATTGCACAGACTCGCGCCCGCGTGCCGATATCGACGACGGGTCAGCTTGCAAGCCTGGTACGGGAGTCTTACGGCGCCCGTGCCGCGGCAAGCCGGTTGCATCCAGCCACGCGGACCTTCATGGCACTCCGGATCGCCGTCAACGACGAGCTCGGAGCGCTCGAAGGACTCGTGGCGGCCGTGCGCGATGCCGCGCTCGCTGCCGCCTCGGGGTCACCGACATGGCTTGCGGCGGGCGCTCGAGTGGCCGTCATGTCCTTCCACAGCCTGGAGGACCGGATCGTCAAGCGGGCCTTCGCCCAGATGATCGAAGCGGGTTGGGCCGACTCCCTCACCCGCAAGCCCGTGGAGGCTTCGCCCACCGAGGTGGGTGTGAATCCTCGGGCACGATCGGCGAAGTTGCGGGCCATCAGGCTGGCCCGTTGACCCAGCCGCTCGGCGATCGAGGCAGAACATCGTTGGAGAGTCGGGCCGATGCAAGGATGCAGAGGCCGTCTGGACGGGTCGAGCGCCCTCAGGGCATGGATGCTGCAATGAACCGTGAACACAAGCTGGCGTTGGTCCTTGGATTCGGATTGCTCCTTTTCGTGGGCATCCTGCTGTCGGACCACTTCTCTGCCGTCGACCGTCCTGCGAGCTCGATGCTCGTGGCCAATGAACCCACGATGGCCCACCCGGGGCCGTCCAGCATCCAGCCGGTGAGCGCC
>VGXJ01000358.1 GCA_016873375.1 Phycisphaerae bacterium | reverse complement strand
CGCCTGCTCGAGCGCATCGCGTCCTGCGACAGCCGCGCCCGCCGAGAACACCAGCGTCTCGCGCGATGCCGCGGTGGCGCCCGCCCCGCAGGCTGGCATCTTCACGGTCGACTTCGCGCGCGAACAGGCAGCCAAGCCCGAGGGCTGGCAGCCGATCTTCAACGGCACCAACCTCGACGGATGGACCAATGTGAACACCTCGCCCACCACCTGGACCGTGGGCAAGGACGAGTCTGGCACGCCGGTCATCGTCTGCTCGGGCACACCCACCGGCGTGCTGCGCACCGACCGCCAGTACCGCAACTTCGTCTTCGAGATGGAGTACAGCCACCGCAAGCCCGGCGGCAACGCGGGGCTCTTCGTGTGGAGCGATGCGATCTGCGCACGCGGCGTGCCGTTCACGCGCAGCATCGAGGTGCAGGTGATGGATGGCGTCGAGAGCCGACTGCCCGATGGCCGCCTGCGCTACACCTCGCAGGGCGACATCTTCAGCATCCACGGAGCGAGCATGGTGCCGGATCGCGCACACCCCGAGGGCTGGGAGCGCTGCCTGCCGAGCGAGGACCGCGTGAAGGGCGCGCCTGCGTGGAACCACTACCGCGTCATCGGCGTCGACGGCACGATCAAGCTCGAGGTCAACGGCAAGGAAGTCTCGGGCGGCAAGGACATCAAGCCGCGCCAGGGCTACATCTGCCTGGAGAGCGAAGGCTCGCCGATCTGGTTCCGCAACCTGCGGATCAAGATGCTGCCCGAGAACCGCATGCTGATGCCGGCTCCTGAGATGCGCGCCGATCCGGAACTCGCCGAGTTCCGCCCGCTGTACGACGGCACGCTCGAGCAGTGGACGATGCCCAAGGAAAGCGAAGGTCACTGGAAGGCCAACGGCTGGAACCTGGACTTCGATGGCCAGGGCGGCGACCTGTGGAGCAAGGAGAGCTTCGGCGACTTCGAGCTCATCGCCGATTGGCGCTGGTCGGGTCCAAGCCAAGGCACGAGGCGCCGTCCGGTCATCGGACCCAAGGGTGATCTGGTGCGCAACGCCGACGGAAGCGAGATGACTGAGGAGATCGAGGAGTACGACAGCGGCATCTTCCTGCGCGGCCAGCCTGAGAGCCAGGTCAACATGTGGAACTGGAGCATCGGCAGCGGCGAGGTGTGGGGCTACCGCTCCAACCCCAATGTCTCGGCTGAGGTGCGTCAGGCGTGCACCCCTGTCGAGAAGGCCGACGCGCCGATCGGCCAGTGGAATCGCTTCCGCATCCGCATGCAGGGCGAGGTCTTGAATGTGTGGCTCAACGGCAAGCATGTGCTTCGGGACGCCACGCTCCAGGGCATCCCGGCGAAGGGCCCCATCGGCCTGCAGAAGCATGGCAGCGCCGTGCAGTGGGCCAACATCTACATTCGAAAGCTCTGATCCACGCGTAGCATGGCGCCGCCGGAGGTTTCCATGCGCATGTCGATCCCCGCTCTGGCCCGACTTCGCTGCGTGCTCACGCTCGCGGGTGCCGCTGTTCTGTCGGCATGCTCAAGCCCAACGAAGCAGGATGAGGCAGTCATTGCCTCGGATCCTGTCGCCGTGGCGATTGATGGCGAGACCTCGTCTGCCAACACTCCCTTCAATCCTCATGAACCTCGCGGCGCGCTTGATGTCGAGGTGAACGATGGCGGCGGCGTGACGCCAGGTGCCACGCCGTTCCAGGCCGGGCGCGGGCGCGCGGGATCGGGCAACGGGTCTGGATCAGGCAGCGGGTCTGGATCAGGCAGCGGGTCTGGATCAGGCAGTGGGTCTGG
>VGXJ01000357.1 GCA_016873375.1 Phycisphaerae bacterium | reverse complement strand
GCGGCGCGGTCGATGAACGCCATCTCGCCGACGAAATCGCCGGGGATGCAGGTCGCGACCCGCTGGCCATCGACCACCACCTCGAGCTCGCCCCCCTCGATGAGCCACAGCGAAGCCACCGGATGGCCACGCTCGACGAGCGCCGGATCGCTGGGCCCCAGGTATGCGGGCGCGGCCAGACGGACGAGCGTGGCGAATTTGTGCGCTGGCATCCACGGGAAGATCCGCTCGTGGAGGGCCGCTTCCGCCCCCGTGAGCTGCCCACGCATGCGCTCACGCACGAGCAAGGCGATCTGCACCGCATTCACCACCACGTAGACCACGTTCCAGGTTGCCGCTGCCCGATTGGGAACCTCCAGCATCATGAAGTACGCGATGAAGCATCCGCTCGCCACGGTCGCCGCAACGCGAAGCAGCAGGATGTCGCGCACGAGGTAGCAGCTCAGGAGCAGGAGATTCGCGATGTGGATCAGCACCGCGTGGGATCCTACGGTCGACGACGCAGGGCGATCGCTCCCACGCCCCAGATCAGCGCTGCAGCCCCGAAACCAATCGGCACCAGGTCCAGCCCCTTGGCCAAGGATCCCGTTGCGTCGCTCACCTTGCCCACGAGCCATGGGCTTGGCACATCGCCCAGTGCGTGGATCATGAGCGTGCTCATGCCGACTGCAAAGGCGCGCGCATCGGAACCCACGCTGTTCAGGATCACGGCGTTGATCGGAGCCTGGGAGGCGAATGCCAGCAAGCAGCCCGCTCCCAGGGCGGCAATGCAGACCGTGCGATCCTGAGTCGCGATGGCGAGCATCAGCAGCGGCACCACCCCCAACGTAGTGATCGCGCAGAGCATCAGGCTCGGTGCCGCGCGGCCGCGCGCATACCGCGCATCGACGGCTCCACCTGCGATCGTGCCGAGGAAACCCGTCACGACCACGATGCTGCTGAAGCTGATCGCCGCTGACTCCGGCGACCACCCCCGCTCGCGCTGCATGAACGCCGGCATCCAGACCGCGAGTGCGCCGAGCGAGAACGTGTATGCGGTGTACCCCGCAACCGACCACATCCACTGCGCATTGGTGGCAAGCGTCCAGAGCGCCTCACGACGGCCGCTGCGCGCCGCCGTGGCCAGCGTGGGTGCGGACTGCATCGCTGTGCCAACCGACTCCGAAGGCCCATCCATCGCGCCGCGTACAGGCTCGGTCAACCGAAAGCACAGGAGACCCAGCAGAAGCCCGGGGCCACCAGCGACGAAGAACGCGGCACGCCAGCCCAGCGACTCGCTCACGAGGCCGCCGACGAGGAACCCAAGCGCGCTGCCCACGGGAATCGCCGCGTAGAAGATGGATAGAACCGTGCTGCGCCGCTGCGGCGGGAACCAGTCGCCCAGGATCGACGGGCCCACCGTCGCATACGCAGCTTCGCCCACGCCGATGATGGCGCGGCTTGCGAGGAGCGAACCGAATCCGCCCGCAAACCCCGCGGCCACGGTGGCTGCGCTCCACACGAGCACGCCCGCGCCGAGGATCGCCGTTCGCCGCAGCGATCGCGCCATCGCCCCGAAGAGCGGGCTCGCCAGCATGTACGAGACCAGGAAGATGCTCGTCAGCAGCCCGATGTCGGCATCATCGGCGCTGAAGGCCTTCTTCAGCGGCTCGACCATACCTGCGACCACGAAGCGGTCGAGGTAGTTCAGCAAGTTGAGCGCCGTCAGCGCGATGACCGCGCTGGTGGCAGGCTTCATCCAAGCCCCTCGACCTTCCATCCATCACGGTAGCTGCGGCGCACCATCGCGGTGGCTGCTGCATCGTCGAAGGTCTGCTTGG
>VGXJ01000356.1 GCA_016873375.1 Phycisphaerae bacterium | reverse complement strand
CGGCGCGCCCGCAGGATGCGAATGTTGTCCGCCTCCATCTTGAAGCGGTACTCGCCGATGTTCTTGAAGCCGGTGGTGTAGACCTCGATCGCGAGTGCCTCGCCTTCGGGCGTGCCTGAACGGCGCAGCAGCTGCGCGTACTTCAGGACGGCCTCCGGCGACTGCGGCTTCTCATCGAAATCACGCTTGGCCACCTCCATCTGGAGCTGGTCCTTGCCGCCCGAGCCCGAAAGGCTGTCGACTGCCTGCAGTTCGGCCTGCTTCTCGGCGTCCTTCACGCGGGTGAGGAACGCGCCTTCCTTGCCGAAGTTCTCGTTGTAGCCGCCTCGCTTGATGGCCAGTGCGGCCTGCAGCTGCCGGAGCTCGGCCTGCAGCGCCCCATCGCTGGCATCCATGCCGACGGCGGCCTCGCCGCACTGCAGGGCCTGCTCCCATGCCTCGACGCCGGCGAAGGCATCCTTGGCGCGCAACCAGAGCTTCTTGTTGGGCTTGGCGTTCTGCGCCAGATTCACCGCGCCGAACACGCTCTTCGCCGCCCACTGGCCGAAGTCGGGGAGCCCTGCCTTGGCGGCGGACTCCAGGCAGGTGAGCGCCAGGCCAGCATCGCGGACGTTGCAGAACCACTGGTACTCGCTGACCGCAAAGCGGTCGATGAGCCCGCTGCCGTCGATCATCTTGATGTCGCTGCTTGCCGCTGACTTGCCGCCAGCGTTGAGGTGCGCCATGGCCGCGTCGTACATCTCGGCGTGCACGACGAGGTTGTTGGGGTCGAACTTCACCGACATCGCGAACATGGTGAGCGAGTAGGTCCATTCACCCTTGCGCATGGCCTCGCGCGCCTTCTCGGCGTAGCGGGCGGCCTTCGCGGGATCGGCCACGAAGGCCGGCGGCGGTTCGGATTTCTTCCAGGGGAGGATCACGGGCGGTCTCGGACGCAGGAGTGTATCCGCCACGGATGGCCAAGGGGAGCGCCCATCGAGCGTTACCATCGGGCGGTGCCGAGCCGAGGCCATGACATCGTGTGGTATCCCGACCCGGTCCTCAAGCGACGGGCCGAGCCAGTGGCCACCATCGACGATGGCATTCGAGCGCTCATTGAGGACATGTTCGCAGTCATGCGCGAGGAGGAAGGCTTGGGCCTGGCTGCGCCGCAGGTCGGTCGATCCCTTCGGATCTTCGTGACCGAGCAGCACGAGCAGTTCCCCGCCCGCGCCTACGTCAATCCACGACTGATCACGGCTGATGGCCCGGTGGCCGTGCGTGACGAAGGCTGCCTGAGCCTGCCCGGAATCCGCGTTGGCGTTCGCCGACCCGCACACGTCAGGATCGAGGCGACGGGCCTCGATGGAGAACGATTCGAGCTCGAGGACAGTGGACTCATGGGTCGATGCTGGCTGCATGAGCACGATCACCTCGAAGGTCGGTTGATCACGGACTGGATGTCACCGATCGATCGGCTGGCGGCTCGCCGCGCGCTGCGTGATCTCGAGTCAGCCTTCGAGGATGGCCAGTGAGCGCGCGGGTGGCGCTCCTTGGGTCGGGAGCCTTTGCCATCCCGAGCTTTTCGGCGCTGGCTGCGACTCCGGGCATCGAGGTCCCCCTGGTGATCACCCAGCCTGACCGGCCCGCAGGCCGCGGCCGCGTGCTCGAGCCCACGCCGGTGGGTGCGTGGGCCGCACGCGAGGGGCTTCGCGTGGTCAAGCCCGCAGACATCAATGCGCCAGAGTGGATCGAATTGCTTGCGCACGAACGCATCGCCGCTCTTGCCGTGATCGCCTTCGGACAAAGGCTGTCTTCGGCAGTGCTCGATGGTCGCGTGGCCTG
>VGXJ01000355.1 GCA_016873375.1 Phycisphaerae bacterium | reverse complement strand
CGAACATCGCGCCGCAGATGCCGAGGATCGACCCGCCGATGCTGCCGATGAGTCCCCATGCGCTCCCGTTCTGCGGGAACCAAGCCTGAAGGACGCTGACCGAACCGATGCAGAGAGGCAGCACGACGCCGAGGCCCCAGAAGAGGCCGAGCACGCGCTTGCGGCGCTGCGCGGCGTACAGCTCAGCCAGTTCCGGCGAGCCCGCCGCGTCCATCGGCTCGGGTTCGGAGAGCGTGCGCCGAAGGCCGCGGGGAAGGATGGCGAGCAGGAACCCAAACGCCGACCCGGAGACGACGAGCGAGAGCATCCACCGCGAACGCTCGGCTTCCGCGTAGGCGACCCGCGCGGCCTCGGGGTTGACCGCCGAGTCGCCCGGGTACGGGCCGACGCCGAAGGGGAAGAGTCCGCGTGCGGCGATTGCCGCAAGGATCAGGACGAAGAGCGTGATCGGCACCGCCCACATGGCTCGGGTCACGGGGCTCGTGCGTTCACGGTTCACGAGCGATGCGGTGCGTACGCCACCCGAAGCGGATCCGCTGCCGACCGTCCAGCCGCAGTACGGGTTCTTCGCCACGATCGCGGGCATCGCGAGGAAGAACCACAGCGGGAAGAACCACGGCCACCAGAAGCCCGCGATGATCATCGCGAAGTTGAACCGCAGTCCGGTCAGGACCAGCCCGACCCAGATCGCGAGAAGCACGACGGTGCTCATCGCGAGGGTGAGCATCATCCCGCGCGCCTTGATGCGCGCCGAGTCGGCGGCTGTGCGGTTCGGCACGAGCGCCGCGAACACGAGCGGGAAGAGCAGCATCACCGGGACGAAGATGAGCATGAACAAGCGGCCGAGCGGGATGAAGGGATCCGACATGATGGGTCTCCGTGAACGGGGGTTCGAAACGGCGTGTCGTGGGTTCTAAACGTGCTTCCACAGGCGTTCGATCTGGCGTGCCGCCATGGACTCCGCGGCCTCACGGGTGAGCCCCGCGAGTTTGGCATCGCCGAGCGCGGCGGCGATGCTGGCCTCGATGCGCTTGCGTTCCTCGGCCTTGGGGCCCGAGGCGCGCTCGACCGTGGCGATGACGATGGTGCCGCGCCCGCGCGCGGAGGCGAGCAGCCCGGCGTCCGTCAGCTCGCGGTAGGCGCGGGCGACGGTGTTCAGGTTGATGCCGAGGTCGGCGGCGAGCTGCCGGACCGGAGGCAGTTCATCGCCCTCGGCGAGCTGCCCCGCCGCGATGAGCCCGCGCAGGCCGGCCACGAGCTGGTCGTGGATCGGGACGGGACTGGCGAGCGAGATCGTGAGCATGATGGCTATTGTATCATACTCTGCGACAATGTCAAGTGCGGTTGGATTGGCGCGGCGGCGCCTCCGGGAACCCCGGTGCTCCGCGAGGGACACCGGACCTGAACGGGTCTTTCGCAAGGGCTTTGGGTGAGCGCGGGCCGGCGGCCGTTATCATGCCCTGCATGGACTGGACCACCTACTTCGCGAAGGGCCGTCCGGAGCGATCGCTCGCGGGAGTCGTCCTCGACGCCGAGTCGCTCGACGGCATCGACATCGCCGCGGAGCGCACGAACCGAGTGCAGATCACCGCGACCAGCGATGAAGCCCTCTCAGACGAGGACATGCCGCGCCTCGTCGAGTTCCTCGATGTGGCGGCGCGCGCACTCGGCCGGTGCGCGGCGGGGCCGTCGAAGTGGACGGCACTCGTCCTGACGGTGCGCGCGGAGTCGGGCTCCATCGGCGCGTTCCTCATCGACGAGGGCGATGCGCTCGCGCGGTCCGGTGCGCTCGTCATGCTCTCGCTCACGAGCCTCGAGGAGCAGGCTGCGGAGAGGCCGTGGGCAGACGAGGA
>VGXJ01000354.1 GCA_016873375.1 Phycisphaerae bacterium | reverse complement strand
GGAAGCCTGCCGGATGGCATTCGATCGAGCAGTCCAGTGGCGGACAGCTCACCATTGAAGCTTGGTTGCGTGCAGCCGAACCGTTGCAGGCATCGCTCGAGGGCGCGGGGCTGGTGCATCGGCTCGACGAGGGCACCAGCGGATGCCTGGTCGCAGCGCGGTCTGAGCCTGCGCTCATGGAACTCCGATCGGCATTCTCGGGAGCGCCGTCGCAGCACGCAGTCGAGAAGCGCTACCGCGCGTGGGTCGCGGCGGGTGCGCGCGATCGGGGGCAGTTCGCCCTGCACTTCACGGGGCGCCATCGCGGCTCATCGAAGGTCAGCGTGAGCGAGCGCGGCGAAGCCGCCACCCGTGGCATCTGCCGATGGGCGGTGCTTGCACGCGGTGCCACGCATGACCTGGTCGAGATCGAACTCGTGGGCCCGGGGCGTCGCCACCAGATCCGGGCGGGATTCGCGTGGCTGGGCTTCCCGCTGGCGAGCGATGCGACCTACCGCGGCTCGGTGCGCCAAGGCTTCGAGCATGCAGCGCTGCACGCCCACGCCATCATCATCGATGGCGACGAAGTCGCGGATCCTGATCTGCGCTTCCATGCCTGAACTGACAGAGGTTCACCCGCAGGGCGCCGGAGTCGGTGCCAGCGCGCTCGTGCGCACCGGCGAACGCCCAAAGATTCACAGATTGCCGCGGCGTTCCTGTTCGATCTCGAGCGCCTCGAAAAGTGCCTTGAAGTTGCCCTTGCCGAAGCTCTGCGAGCCGCGACGGCAGATGATCTCGAAGAAGAGCGTCGGGCGGTCCTGCAGTGGCTTGGTGAAGAGCTGGAGCAGGTAGCCCTCGTCGTCGGCGTCGACCAAGATGCCGAGGTCCTTGACCTTCTGGTGGTCTTCCTTCACGACCTCGTGGCCGTGCTGGCGCAGCATGGTGTCGACTCGGTTCCAGACGCTCTCGTAGTAGGCGTCGGGCAGGGCGAGGAAGTCGACACCGCGGCGGCGGAGCTCGGCAACGCTGTGCAGTTCATCGTCGGTGCGCAGCGCCAGGTGCTGCACGCCCGCGGCCATGCCGTGCCACTCCAGGTACTCCTGGATCTGGCTCTTCTTCTTGCCGGCTGCCGGCTCATTGATCGGCATCTTGATCAGGTGGTTGCCGCTGGCCATCACCTTGCTCATCAGCGCCGAGTACTCGGTGGAGATGTCCTTCTCGTCGAAGTGCTTGAACATCCTGAAGCCCATGACGTCCTCGTACCACTTGACCCAGTGGTTCATCTTGCCGAGCTCGACGTTGCCGACGCAGTGGTCGACGAACTTGAGCCCGCAGGGGTTGGCCTTGTTCCATGCGTTGAGGCTGAACGCACCCATCGGGCGGAAGCCCGGCGCAAAGGTGGCGCCTTGCTTGATGTTGGTCAGTGCGTAGGCGCCGGTGCGGCTGACGAAGCTGTGGACGGCCCGACCGTAGGTCCTGATACCGGCCATCGTGACGCTGCCGTTGGCGTCGCTGATGGTGCGCGGCTCGTACGCACTCTCGCCGCCGTTGCGGCGGGCTTGCTCCCACGCGCGCTCGGCATCCAGCACCGTGAGCGCCACATCCTTGACCCCGTCACCGTACATGCGGCACTCCTCAGCCACCGGGTGGTCACTCGTCAGGGCCGTCTCCAGGATGAAGCGGATGTTGCCTTGGGTGAGCAGGTACTGGGCAGTGGTGCGGCTGCCGGTCGTCAGGTCGGAGATCTGCTCGACCTGGAAGCCAAAGGCGCTGGCGTAGAAGAAGGCGGCCTGCTTGGCGTTGCCGACGTAGAACCGGACATGGTCGACATCGACCAGCATCAGGGGATCGGTCGAGGAGAGGCTGTCGGCGGTCGAAGCGGGGGAGAGGCTGCTCATCCTGCGAGTATAG
>VGXJ01000353.1 GCA_016873375.1 Phycisphaerae bacterium | reverse complement strand
CTTCGCACCCCCGCACCGCGACGCCGAATACATGGCGGTCCACGTCACGCTCAACGGCCTCCGGGGGCTCATGGCGCCCTTCATCGCGGCCCCGCTCTACGCCCTCATGCCGCCGGAGGGCCGTCACTGGGTCTTCGCGCTCTGCACCGTGGTCAACGTGGTGGGCATGGTGGGCTTCATCGCCCTCTCGCGACGCATCAGCGCGCTGCATCGGCCGAGCCCGGCGCAAGCGGCCTGAGAGCTCCCACGAATCTTCGTCCCTTTGGCGTTATCCGAGCCGCCCGCGTGCGCCCGCTCCGCTAGTCTCGCCGACCCGGCACTGGACGTTCCAGTTCCGGTTCGCAACCGCCGCGACTGCGGGAGGTTCGTCATGCACGGTGCATGACACCCGCACACGGCACTAAGGACCCCAACGACATCATGGTTGACCACAACCTCATCGCAGACCTCTCGCTCGACCTCAACGACCTGGAACTGGCGCTCGGCCAGAGCTCCATGGCTTCCGTCCTCGAGCGCGGCGAGGTCAGCAAGTTCGAGACCAACAGCATCCTGAAGGGCAAGGTCGTCGGCATCAGCGGCGACTACGTCATCGTCGACGTCGGCCTGAAGAGCGAAGGACAGATCCAGAAGGCCGAGTTCGAGGAGAGTGGCGGCGTCTCGATCGGCGACACCGTCGAAGTGCTGCTGGAGAGCCTCGAGGATGCCGAAGGTTCCGTGGTCCTGTCCAAGCGCAAGGCCGACCGCATCCGCGGCTGGGAGCAGATCCTGCTCACGCGCAAGGAAGGCGATGTCGTCGAGGGCAAGGTCCTCCGCAAGATCAAGGGCGGCCTGCTCGTCGACATCGGCGTGCCGGTCTTCCTCCCAGCCTCGCAGGTCGATGTGCGCCGTCCCGGCGACGTGGGCGACTGGGTCGGCCGCATCATGCGTGCGCTGGTCCTCAAGATCGACACCGAGCGCCGCAACATCGTCATCAGCCGCCGCAAGCTCATCGAGGATGAGCGCGAAGAGGCCAAGAAGCGCCTCATGGGCGAGCTTGTCGAGGGCTCGATCGTGCGCGGAACCGTCACGAACATCGCCGACTTCGGCGCGTTCGTCGACCTCGGCGGCCTCGATGGCCTTCTGCACATCACCGACATGTCGTGGGGCCGCGTCGGCCACCCAAGCGAGATCGTCAGGTCTGGCCAGGAGATCGAGGTCAAGGTCCTCAACATCGACCGCGAGCGCGAGAAGATCGCGCTTGGCCTGAAGCAGAAGGAAACCTCGCCCTGGGAAGAGATCGAGAAGAAGTACCCGGTCGGCGCGCGCGTGCGCGGCAGCGTGGTCAACCTCATGTCGTACGGTGCGTTCGTGCGCCTCGAGGACGGCATCGAGGGCCTGGTCCACGTCAGCGAGATGAGCTGGACCCGCCGCATCAACCACCCGAGCGAAGTCGTCAACGTGAACCAGGAGATCGATGTGGTCGTCCTGGACTTCAACAAGGACAAGCTCGAGATCTCTCTGGGCATGAAGCAGACCGAGGTCAACCCCTGGGAACTCGTGGGCGAGCGCTACCCGCTCGGCACGGTCATCGAGGGCAAGGTCCGCAACCTCGCCAACTACGGCGCGTTCATCGAGATCGAGCCGGGCATCGATGGCCTGCTCCACGTCAGCGACATGAGCTGGACCAAGAAGGTCGCGCACCCCAACGAAGTCCTCAAGAAGGGCGATTCGGTCAAGTGCGTGGTCATCGAGGTGGACCAGGAGAAGCAGCGCGTCGGCCTCGGCGTGAAGCAGCTCTCGGAAGACCCGTGGGTCGAGGCGATCCCGAGCGCGTACCGCCCCGGCATGATCGTCACCGGCAAGATCACGAAGATCACCAACTTCGGTGTCTTCGTGGAGCTTGAGGATGGCCTCGAAGGCCT
>VGXJ01000352.1 GCA_016873375.1 Phycisphaerae bacterium | reverse complement strand
CAACTGGCTGAGTCTCCCGAAGACGTGCCGTGCGTCCTATCGAATTCCTGCAGCGGAGGTGCGCATCCCGCGCATCAGTTCGGAAGACAGAACGATGGGCGAGACAGAAGGCGCCCCCAAGTATCCCGCGTACGGGTTCCGAGTGGTTCTGGAGCCGTGAGTTCGACAACGTTCAATCGAGAACCAACCATGCCCGCACCAAACGCAACGCAACGAATGGCCGCTGGTCTGTTCGCCTCGCTGATCCTCACTGCCTGCGCAACAACAGGTGGCGGGAGCGGTACTTCAGGATCATCGGCGCGCTCGTCGTCGATGTCTTGGGCTGAGGTGGTGGAACGCGCCCCGAATGCGACCGTCATCACCGACGCAGAGTGGCGTGAGCGCATCAGTGCAACGGGGCTGCCGTGGCGCGTTCGGGACCGCGTGAGCGGAGTGGAGATGCTGCTGGTTCCTCCCGGCGAGTTCGTGATGGGCATGAGTCCTGGCGATACCGATGCGATGGAAGATGAACGACCCGCGCATGTCGTTCGGATCACGAAGCCTTACTACCTCGGGCGCACTGAACTGACACAGGGTCAGTGGTCGTCGATCATGGGATACAACCAGAGTTTCTTTCAGGATGTGAACTACCGGATCGTTTCCGAGCAAGAGGCGCCGCGTCGCGTTGCAACGCTCATGCTCGGAGGGATGACGCGTGCGGAGGCGGAGCGGCAGGCGGGAGCGGGCACCCTGGAGGCAACGGGCGCATCGCAGTGGCCGCTGGAGACGATCACTCCAGATGAACTTCGCCCATACCTGCTCAAGACGGGTCTTCGCCTGCCCACCGAGGCGGAGTGGGAGTACGCATGCCGTGCGGGTACGCGCACGCCTCGCCACGGCGAAATCGGCGAGATTGCGTGGCACGCAGGCAATGCCAATGGCAGGACGTATCCAGTCGGACAGAAGTCTGCGAACGCGCTCGGCTTCTATGACATGATCGGCAATGTGTGGGAGTGGTGTTCGGACTGGTACTCGGATACCTACTACGGCGACTGCGAGCACGGCGCAACCGATCCGCAGGGTCCGGGGGAAGGCAAGCCCGCGTACTTCCGCGTGGCACGCGGCGGATCGTGGGATCATGTCGAGAAGAATTGCCGTGCGTCCTACCGCCAGAACCATTACATGCCTGATCCGCGAGTGACGGATTTTGGCGTCCGTTTGGCACGTGATCCGTGATCGGCTTCGTGCCTGTTTCTTCGTTTGAATCTGTAACTGCACTTGCATCTGGAGGATTTCAGAGTGAACACCTCGCCTGATCGAAAGTCGCGCTGGTTCCTGCTCGCACCGCTCGCTCTTGCTCCCGTCATGTGGGCCGTTGCTGGGCATACCACGACTGCACCAAGTCCATCGAAGGCAGCCGCTGCTGCAGAGGTGGCTCTCGGTGCCTCATCTTCGGCGCCCGCAACGCCCGTGCAGCAAACGCAAAGTGGTGCGCTCGACGCGGCGAAAGCGGAGCAGGCGCGCATGGCGGGCTTGATCGCCACCGTCGCGGGCGGCAAGAACATTCCTGTGAATGCGTGGGCGGACATCATCGAAGCGGAGTGCGACGCGCGCGTGGTGACCGACGAGAAACTGCGTGCAGCCATCAAAGGCACGGGCCTGCCGTGGCGCATTCGAGAGAAGATTTCAGGCATCGAGATGCTGCTCATCCCGCCTGGGCAGTTCGTGATGGGCATGAGCGTGGGTGATGACGGCGCCAGCAGTGATGAACGCCCATCACATGAGGTGATCCTGTCGAAGCCGTTCTATCTCGGGCGAACAGAAGTGACGCAGGAGCAGTGGACCCGCATCATGGGTTGGAATGAGAGTTATTTCCAGCACTTCAACTTTGAGGCGATCCCTGCCGAGGACCGCGAACAACG
>VGXJ01000351.1 GCA_016873375.1 Phycisphaerae bacterium | reverse complement strand
CGACCGGCCCGGAGACCGGAACGTCCCGCATCGCACGCGGCAGCTACTTCAACTACGAGGACGGCTTCTCCCGCGCGTCGCGGCGGTACGAGATGCAGGCCGTCGAGTTCGACAGCACGGGCTTCCGCGTCGCGCGCAATCCGTGATGCGAAGGCGCGAGTTGACGTCATTTCGATCGAATCCACCGGCGGAACGGATCCAGACTTTAGATGGCGTTCTGGGCGTCCCAGAGGGGGTGAAGGCCGATTCCTTCGCACCTTGCGATCGGGGTGCCGATCGAGACGGAAGAAAGCAGCAACCTCATCGACAAGATCGCGGCAGAGGTCGCGGAACTGTGGTCACTCTTATGGGCAATTGCCCCAAGACCCCAGCACGATCCCGAGATCAGCTCCATCGACCGTTCCGTTGCCATCGATGTCGGCAACACACGAGCTGCATGATCCCCAAGTAGCCAGCAGCGCACTCACATCGGCGCCGTCCACCCTGCCGTCGCGGTCCAGGTCACCGCTGCACGCACGCGATGCATGGAGCCGCTCCAGGATCCATGCAGCCGCTGCTTCGTTCGCGGCAGTGCCGAGAGCCCCATGACCGGCATCCGGCACTGCAACGAAGACGCGCTGAACGCCAGCGCTCGCCGCCGCATCGCGCAGCCGTTCGCTCTGGCGGAGCGGGACCACGGTGTCGAGCGCGCCGTGAGCGATGTACAACGGAGGGTCGTCCGCGTCGAGATGGGTAATGGGATTCGCATCGTTGGCGAGTGCGATCAGCTGCGGGAACGGCGACGCGGGGTTCCCGATGTTCGCGCGCAGCCAGCCGATGCCCTCGCCGGATCCGGTGACGCCGATCAGTTTCGACTCAGGCGAAGTCGGCACATCGTGGTTCGGTCCGCAGCCGATCGACTGCGCATCGCAATCGGGCTCCATGAACAAGAGGTCCGTGGGACCGAAGAAGGTCGCACCAGCCCGCACGCGACTGCTCTGTCCAAGGTTGCCACCGCTTTCCCCCTCGAGCCGCGCGATGCCGCCGGTCGTGGCGACAAGCGCGGCGAGATGACCGCCGGCCGAGCTGCCCCAGACGGCGATGCGATCGGGATCGATGCCATAGGTTGCCGCGTTCGCCCGCAGGAAGCGGATGGCTCCCTTGCAGTCGTGGAGCTGGGCCGGAAAGATCGCCTGGTCGCTCAGCCGGTAGCTGATGCTCGCAACGGTCACGCCCGCGTCACGAAGCGCGAGAGCCATGAGCGGCGTCTGGTTGTGGCTTCCGCTCTGCCAACCGCCCCCGTGAATCCACACCAGCACTGGACGCGGGCCGTCACCCGAGTTCGCCTGATAGACGTCCATGCGCAGCGTGGCGGTGCCCGTGTTCGTCGCGACGGTGGCGAACGGCACATCATCCCAGAACGCTCCCCCTCCGTCCCCACCGCCCGCGCCAACCATGAGGTACTGCCAGACGGACTTGTACACCGGCTGATTGTTGGCGCCCCTCGGGGTGGTCGCATCCATCGCAACGCTGTTGTGGTACTGGCCCGCGATCGCAGGCGCGATGGAGGTCGAGAGCATGTGCGTGTCGCCGAAGGGCGGGGCTGACCCGGCGACATCGACGACCGCTCCGTACGAACCCATGCCGATCGCATTCCAAAATGCGACCTTGGTGTTCAGTGCATCGAGCGTGTGGCAGAAGCCGAAGCAGCGCTCGCCGGGTGTCACGCCGCCGCTCCACCACGCGGCGGGGTTGCCCGGACCGCCGTCGGCTGCCGGCGCCGACGTGCACAATCTGGCGACTGGGTTGTGCCTGGCGATCACCCCGGCGTTGCCGCCTCCTTGCGAGTGTCCCCAGACGACGATTCGATCCCATGCGATCGCGTTGCCGTTCACGTACTGCAGCCAGTCCTCGTCCGGATGCTGCGTATTCAGGTAGGCAAGCAGGGACCGCAGCCGACCG
>VGXJ01000350.1 GCA_016873375.1 Phycisphaerae bacterium | reverse complement strand
CCTCGACGACCTTGGTCCAGTCGCCGGCGCGCATCGCAGCGCTCAGCGCAGCCCGGGCGTGCGGGATGCGGTCATCGGTGGGCTTGGCGGCGGCTGCGAATCGCTCGGCCGTATCGCGACTGGCGCTTTCGAAAGCACCTCCGGGTCGATCGGCCAGGGCCGCGCGCATGTCGGCACGACGCTTCCACTGCCTGACGATGAAGAAGAGATCGAAGTCATCGCGCGGCAGCACCTTCAGCCAGAGCATGATGAAGGCCGAGAGCCCACCAAGCGCGAAGCCGAGGAGGTGGGCCTCGTACGCCACGCCATCGCCGCGCCCCCGCGTGAAGCCGATGAAGTCGAGCGCCGCGAAGATCGCCACGAACCAGAGCGCCGGCACCCGCCAGAATCCCCAGAAGAGCAAGAGCACTCGGGCTCGCGGGTAGAAGACCGCGAAGGCCGCGGCGCACGCGCAGACCGTGCCGCTGGCACCGACGAGCATGCCGAACGGCCCCGAGACCATGGGGTAGAGCGCCCCTACGGCCGTGCCGAGCGCCAGGTAGACGGTCGAGAAGAGCAGGGACCCGAAGCGGCGCTCAAGGGCCGAGCCAAACGCCCAGAAGAAGATCCCGTTGCCCAGAAGATGCCAGATGCTGCCGCGATCGTGCACGAACTGGTAGGTCGCGTACTGCCACCAGTGGGGGTCGAACCCCGACAGGGCGAGGGAGCGATAAATCCCATCCGCCCACGGGGAGCGGATGCAGGCGATCCAAACGAGAGTGTTGATGGCCAGGATCCCGACGGTCACACGCGGGACGACGGCAGAGGGGCGGTCAGTGCCGAGCGGAATCATGGGGAAGGGCCCGTGCCGGGGATGATTCGGGGCCCACGCGCACTATAGTCCGGGACTCGCATCACCGAACCGATCTGGGAGACCGAATGATGTCCACCTCTGCTGCCCCGACCTTCGACAAGGGCCTTGCCAACACCGTCGCCGCCGAGACGCAGATGTCGTTCATCGACGGCGGCAAGGGCGTGCTGGAGTACGTGGGCATCGACATCGACTCGCTGGCGCGCAACAGCACCTTCGAGGAGACGGTCTACCTGCTGTGGAATCTGAAGCTGCCGACCAAGGCCGAGCTCGCGGCGTTCTGCGCCGAACTGCGCGCGGAGTACATGCTGCCGCCCGAGATGGACGCGCTGATTCGCCAGTTCCCGCGGTCGACGCCGCCGATGCACGCGCTACGCACCATGATCAGCGCGCTCTCGATGTTCGACAGCGAGGCTGACGCGAACACCCCCGAGGCCAACCGCCGCAAGGCGCTGCGCATCGTCGCCAAGACCCCGGCGCTGATCGCGCGCTTCGACCGCCACCGCAAGGGCAAGCCCTTCGTCGACCCGCAGCCTGACCTGACCATCGCGCAGAACTTCCTGCTCATGCTCAATGGCGAGCTGCCGACCGATGCGATGGCCAAGGCGCTCGATGTCTGCCTCATCCTGCATGCGGATCACGGCCTGAACGCCAGCACCTTCGCTGCGCGCGTCACGATCGCCACGCTGAGTGACATGTACAGCGCGATCACCACGGCGGTCGGCACCCTCAAGGGCCCGCTCCACGGCGGCGCCAACGAGGAAGTGATGCACATGCTCAACGAGATCGGCACCATCGACAAGGTCGATGCCTTCATCGCCGGCAAGCTCGAGCGCAAGGAACTCATCATGGGCTTCGGCCACCGCGTGTACAAGGCGTACGACCCGCGCGCGACCTACCTGAAGACCTTCTCCAAGCAGGTCGCTGCCGACACCGGCAACCTGAACCTGTACGAGATGAGCCGCCGCATCGAGGAGATCATGGATAAGGCCGTTGCGGCGAAGGGGATCTTCCCCAATGTCGACTTCTACAGCGCGACGACCTACTACTCGCTGGGCCTGGACCTGGACCTGTTCACCTGCATGTTCGCGCTGAGCCGCAACAGCGG
>VGXJ01000349.1 GCA_016873375.1 Phycisphaerae bacterium | reverse complement strand
TAGGCCGATGCCGCGCCCGCCACGCTCCTCGAGAAGCTCGGTTTCGACCGGCAGTACAAGGGCTGGGACCGGTTCGTCGCGGTACTCACGCTCGCGTGGCCGCTGGCTTTCACCGCGCTCTTCTGCGCGGCGACGCCGTGGCTCCTCTGGCGCAAGGCTGAGGGCGAGCCCGTGAGCGATGCGCAGTGGTCGTGGTACTGGGGCATCTGGAGCTGGTTCATCCTGGCGGCAAGCACGGTCGTGATGGCGTGGTTCACCGTCGGCGGCCTGCGCGACTACGCGCGCCTGCGGCGCGATCTACGGACCTACCGGCCGGATGCGCGCGACGACGGCCAGATGCACTGAAGGACGGTGATTCCCGGGAGCCCAGCCAGGACTCACGCAGCGGCCGGCGGCAGATCCGGACGGGCGAGCCGTAGACCAAGCAGGTGATGCGGCAGCGTCGTGATGATGTAGAACGCGATGCTCGCGAACGCGAGTGACTCGACATCAAAGCCGCCCAGCCACCAGCAGAGCAACGCAAGCGAGGCCGCGGTGGGGACCATCAGGGGCAAGCTCAGCAGGTGCACGCGGACGAGCCGCGCAGCGATGGGGTCGTGTGCATGATGCGGCTGTCCGGGAGCATCGATGATGGTCGAGCTGCAGGCCAGTCGACGGGTGTGCCGGAAGGCGTGCACGCCCAGGAAGAAGCAACCTACTGCGCACAGCGGATCGACCGTGCTGGCCATGAACGCGACCAAGGCGTGTTCAGCGAGGTCAAGCGCGGCATCCCGGCCGTGACCAGCGCGGAGTCTTGCGACGGCCCCCACGATGGCGAGGACCGCTCCGGCAGCGATGCCCACCCACGCCAGCTGCTGGAGCAGCGGCAGATCAGGCTGCCATGCAGGCTGCCATGCCAATGGCATGGACTCGGCGATGCGCGCGAACGGTGCCCAGGCACGAGCCGGGTTGGCGGCAAAGACGCAGGACAGCAGGAGGAAGCCACGCGCGAGGACCAGGCACCATCGGGCCAACGGACCATCATCGTCGGCGCGGACCGCCGTCGCATCGGCCATGCCGAAGTGAAAGACCGTGAGCACCAGGAACAGCAGTGATGTGATGCCGGGTTGCCACGCCAGAAGAGCGATGCTCACCAACATGAGCAGAAGGTAGGAGCCGAAGCCCCAGAGCTTGGCAGGGAGCCCCGTCCGCCCAGACAGTCGCGCGGCGACGGTCCAGTCTGCTGCACCGTGTGGCATGCCGAAGCATGCGAGGGCGATGACGAACGGCCACGGCGCGAAGCGTTCAGTCAGGGGCTGGGCGAAGAGCCCGGCCGTCGCGGCCAGCCCAAGAACGGTCCAGGGCACGGCGCGGGCATCGAACCATGACACGCGCCCCGTCGCCGCCGGCAGGCGATGGACCCAGAGGGATCCATCGATCGGCGCGGCAGTCGACGGGGCGCGATTCAGGAGCATGAAGAGTGGATCAGGCGTTCTCTTCGAGGCCCTTCACACCCTGGTAGCACACCAGGCCGAAGAAGACCTTGTTGATCACGTCAGCCACGTTGTAGCAAATCTCGCGCCACGACTCGCCGTTCGGGCCAGCCATGGCCATCAGGAAGCCGATGGGGTAGATCACCCAACCGATGGTCACGAAGAGGCGCATGGTCTTCAGGCCGCGCTGAATGCTCGCGGGCGCGTTTTCCATGGCTTCCGTCACCTTGGTGAACAGCATGTAGACGATGTAGAGCCACGAGCCGCAGCTCACGACATACCACGTCCACCACTGCTGGCTGCCCGTGGGGCTTTCTTCGGCAACCCAAGCGGTCACCAGCATGACCAATGACCAGAAGACCAGGCCGCGGAAGAGATCCGAGCCCTTCTTGCCGAGGTTGAGCAGCAGCGGGAATTCCATGACGAGCAGCGGCACGGTGATGAGCCAGTCGATGTAGCGGTACGCAGTCGGGAACTGCTTGATGGT
>VGXJ01000348.1 GCA_016873375.1 Phycisphaerae bacterium | reverse complement strand
TCGCCGCGCTCAAGCCGATCGTCGATCCCGGCGATCCCGGCGGCGGTCGTTCACAGCCAGTCGAGGTCGTGCAGGCACAGGTCACCGCACTCGATGTCCGCAGGGCGACCATCGTGCACGGTGAACTCGAGATCGACCAGGCCCAGCGCTTCGCCGGCCTGCTTGGCCCCGACGCACAGCGACCCGGCTGGACGAGCTTCGATCTTCGCGTCGAAGGCCTGCAGACGGCGCTCTCCGGCAGCGTGAACCAGCGCAGCCGTGCCCTCGTGGCGAACCTGCAGCAACTCGAGGCCCTGCCAACGCTTCGCGCCCTGCTCCCTGCATCGCTGCGGGCGATCCTCGACCTCAACCCAGACGGTGCGATCAGTTCTGCCAGCGTCCAGTTCGCACCGCGCGTGGGCATCACGGCACAGGTGGTGCTCGAGCAACTCGCGCTGGATCTGCCCAGCGCGTGGGTTCCCGAGGGTTGGGCGCGATTTTCCGGGCTCAAGGCGATGCCCACGCTCGCCACGCCCACGGTCACGCTGGAACACGCCGAACTGCGCCTCGCGGGCACGACCGCAACCGTCTCGAACGGCCGCGCACGCTTCGCCGTCGCCGATGGGTCCGCCGCGCCGCTGACGCTGACCTTTGACGGCGAACTCACGCTGCCCGAGGACGCCACGGCCGGCAGCGGTTCGTTTGCTGATGCCCTTGAGCGCGCGACCTTTGCCATTGAAGCCAAGCTCGCCACGCTCAGAAGCCAAGCTCGCCACGCTCAGCTACGGCAAACCCAGCGATCCGTCGTCGTTGCTCCTGCCGATGGCAGCGGCTCGACTGCTGGGCTTCTTCAACCTCGAACAGGTCGACCTTGGGATCGACGCTGTGGTCGCGCGGCGCGATCCAGTCGGCGAGGTGACGAGCGACACCACGATCTCCGTGCGCAACGGCGTGGGTGCCTTTCACCTGTTCACTTACCGACTGACCGATGTGGAGGCATCCATCGAGGTCCATGCGGACCGCGCTGACATCTCCTACCTGCGCGGCACCGGTGCCTGCGGCGCGCCGATCCGGCTCTCGGGCAGTGTCTTCCCCCTGATCGACGACCCCGGTGTGAGGCTCAAGCTCTCGACCACGGGCATGATCGTCGACGAGCGATTCGTCTCGGCATTCCTGCCACGCCCGCGACGCATCTTCGAAACGCTGATGGACCGCCGTGCCTGGGCGCAGCTGGCCGAGGCTGGACTGATCGACGATGGACTCCGAACAAGCCCACCCGGGTTGCCGCGGTGCGTTCCTGGCGGCCGCGTGTCCTTCGATCTCTCGATCGACCGAGAGCCTGGAACCGGGCAGCCCGAGTTCGTCACCGGCCGTGTGAACCTGCACGAGGTCGATCTGGTGCTTGGATTCCTGCCGATTCCCATGCGGGTACGCGAGGGTGCTGTCCAGCTCGGCAAGGACTCGGTCGACTTCCTCGGCGGCGGCCTCGCGTTCGAGGAGCTCTCGTCGATCGAGGTCGATCTGGTGCTTGGATTCCTGCCGATTCCCATGCGGGTGCGCGAGGGTGCTGTCCAGCTCGGCAAGGACTCGGTCGACTTCCTCGGCGGCGGCCTCGCGTTCGAGGAGCTCTCGTCGATCGGACAGCCCACGCCGGCGCGAGGCCTCGTGAGCGGCTCGATCGCGATCCCGCCGGGAGTGGATGTCCCGCTGCGTCCCGACCTGAAGATCGTGTGCACGGACCTTCCGATCACGCCGCTCACGCTTGCGTGCCTCCCGCACGAGGATGGCGCACGCCCAATCGACTGGCCACGCAGCGAACGCAGCGTGGCTGCACGCGTGCTTGGGCAGCTCGGTGCTGCAGGAAGGGTCTCGATCGATGGTCGTGTCACCCCCGCCACGGCACCTGGCCGCGAGGTCGACTTCCGTTTCTCCGTGCGCATGCACGATTGCACCGTCGATCCATCGCAAGGCAGCGGCGTTGCCGTGATTCC
>VGXJ01000347.1 GCA_016873375.1 Phycisphaerae bacterium | reverse complement strand
GGATCGCGGGCACCGGCTCGGCCGTTCCCGGCACGCTCCTCACCAACCATGACCTCGCGCGCATCCTCGATACGAGCGATGAGTGGATCGCGCAGCGCACAGGCATCCGTGAGCGCCGCGTCTCGGCGGGCGCGCTCGACCCGGTCTTCAACCTGAGCTGCCTTGCCGGCCAGCGTGCGCTCGACATGGCGGGCGTCAAGGCCAGCGACATCGACCTGGTGATCCTCGGCACCATCACCGGCGAGATGCTCTGCCCGAGCACGGCCTGCCGTGTGGCGGCGGCCCTGGGTGCCACGCCGGCGGGTGCGTTCGACCTGGCGGCCGCGTGCTGCGGTTTCGTCTACTCGGTCAACGTGGCCGATTCGATCATCCGAGCCGGCCGCGCCAAGCGCGTGCTGACCATTGGCTGCGATGCGATCTCGTCGGTCGTCGACTACACCGACCGTACGGTGAGCATCCTCTTCGGCGATGCAGCCGGCGCCGTGGTGCTCGAGCGATGCGACGATCCCGCGAAGGGCTGCCGGTACCAGACGATGAGCGCCGACGGCGCGAACTGGCAGCACCTGTACATGCCCTACCGCCCGGACATCGTGCCCGAGTGCGATCGCGCGAACCCGATCCGGCTGGGCAACCTGCGCATGAACGGGCGCGAGGTCTACAAGTTCGCGGTCAACCAGTTCCGCGAGGTGATCGAAGATGCCTTCCAGAAGACGGGCCTCACGGTAGACGACGTCAGCCAGGTGATCTGCCACCAATCCAATGCGCGCATCATCGAAAGTGCCATTGAGAAGCTGAATCTGCCGCGCGAGAAGGTCCTGGTGAACATCGATCGCTACGGCAACACGAGCGCGGGTTCGGTCGGGCTCTGCCTTGACGAACTGAATCGCGCTGGCAAGACTCCCGATGGCCAGCCCTTCATCATGGTCGCCTTCGGTGGCGGCCTGACGTGGGCCAGCTGCGTGTGGAACAAGTGACGCATCCGCCGGCACGGCTGCCGGCCCAGACAGGAGCCACCATGAGCCAGACCGTTCTTCTCTGCCCCGGACAGGGGGCGCAAGCCGTGGGCATGGGCAACGCGTGGGCTGCCGCGAGCAGCGCCGCACGGACCATCATCGAGACCGCCGACCGCACGGTGTCGCTGCCGATCGGCATGACGCTGTCAGCCATCTGCGGCAGCGGCCCGCTGGAACAGCTCAGCCGCACCGACATCAGCCAGCCGGCGCTTTACTCCGTGGGCGTCGCGTGCGCCGCCGCCATGCGCGAACGCGCGCCGCTCTCGCTTGTCGCCGCAGCGGGACTCTCGCTTGGCGAGTACACCGCGCTGCATCTGGCCGGCTCGTTCAGTTTCGAGGATGGACTCCGACTGGTGGCTCTGCGCGGTCGCTTCATGCAGGATGCCGCCGAGGCCAGCCAAGGCAGCATGGTTGCCCTGATCGGTGCCGACGAGGAGAAGGCCCTGGAGGTCTGCGCCAAGGCGGCCGAAGGTGATGTCCTCGTCTGCGCCAACTTCAACGCACCGGGGCAGATCGTGCTGAGCGGTCACGCCACGGCCTGCGACCGCGCCGTCACCGTGGCGGGCGAGCTCGGGCTGCGCGCCGCCAAGCTGACGGTGGCAGGCGCCTTCCACAGTCCCCTGATGCAGCCCGCGGCCGAGCGTTTGGCCGAGGCCCTCGATCAGACGGCGTTCTCGGCACCGTCGTGCCCGGTCTGGAGCAATGTGACGGCCCGGCCCCACAGCAACGACCCCGCCACCATCAAGGGGCTCCTCGTCGAGCAGCTCACGGCGCCGGTCCGTTGGAGCCAATCCTGCACCGATCTCATCGCCGCGATGCGCTCAGGCGGTACAGTGCTGGCGTACCGCGAGGTGGCCCCGGGCACTGTCCTGAAGGGCCTCATGAAGCGGATCGATCGAACCTGCGAGGTGACCAGCCATGACCAGCCCGATCCCGTCGCTGCCTGAACTCCTGCGTTGCTGCG
>VGXJ01000346.1 GCA_016873375.1 Phycisphaerae bacterium | reverse complement strand
ATGATCGCGTGGCCCCACACCGCACCGATGACGCCAAAGGGGATCGTGGCCATGACGGCAAAGGGTTGGATGAACGATCCAAAGAGCCAGCACAGGATGGCGTAGATGAGCAGGAACGCGGTGAGTGCCGCACGCGGCAATGTGCTGAAGGCGTCCGTGAGGTCCTTCTGGCGGCCGCCCTCCCGCACCACGAGCCCGGGCGTGTCCGCAACGATCGATGCGAGCGCGGGCGCGAGCGCTTCGACCACTTGCTCGGGGATCACGCCCTCGCGCACGTCGCCGGTCACCGTCACGGTGCGCATGCGGTTGGTGCGACGGATCTGCGCGTACCCCACGCCTTCGCGAACCGTCGCCACTTCCGCCAGCGGGACTGGGAGCCCCGATGGCGCAACCACCCAGAGATCCTGCGTGAAGGTCGGCGTGGAGCGGGTGGATGCATCGAGCCGTACGCGCACATCCACATCCTCGCGATCGGCCGTGAAAACATGGGCGTCGAGCCCGTAGACCGCGCCGCGCACCTGCTGCGCGAGCTCGATTGGCGTGAAGCCGAGTGCCGCCGCGCTGGGCTTGAGTTCCACCTGGATCTCGGGCGCCGCCGAGAGGTTGTCGTCGTTGATCGAGACGATGCCGTCGATCCCCGTCATGGCCAGCTTGATGCGGTCGACGGCAGCGTCGAGGATCAGGGGATCCTCGCTCGAGAACTCATAGGTGATGTCGGCGCCGGCCGGACCGCCGGTGACCTGCGTGATGCGGAGGTCCTCGATCTCGGGGATCGAGCCCACGGCGGCGATGATCGAATCGGCCACCTCACCGCTGCGGCGATCGCGCTCCTCCACGGGGGCGAGCTGCACGAAGACCTGGCCGACATTGCCGTTGATCGAGTTCGCGCTACCGGTCTCGTAGTTGATCGTGAAGCCCGTGAGCGTGACCGCAGCACGGACCTCGGGCTGGTCCTGTACTGCAGCCTCGATGCGCGTGGCGATCGTGCGCGTTCGCTCGATGCTCGAGCCCAGCGGCAGGCGGAAGTCGACGAAGAAGCTCTCGGTGTCATCGCTCGGCAGGAACTCGAAGGGAACCCGCCCACCGATCACCACCCCGACGCTGCAGATGAAGGCTGCGATCGCCACGCTGATCGTCATCCAGCGGTGGTCGACCGCCCAGGTCGCCAGGCGCCGGTACTTCCGTTCCAGGAAGGGCCACAGCCGCCCGTCACGCCATCGGTCGAAGGGCGCCGTCACGGCATCGAGCCACACGCGGCGGCCCTGCCTGAAGAGCGCGATCGAGTGCGCCATGTGGCTCGGCAGCATCCAGCTCGTCTCGATCAGGCTCACCGCCAGCGCCAGCGCGACCACGATCGGCAGGTCGCTGAGCAAGTCGCCGATCGTGCCCTTGACGAGCGCCAAGGGGACGAAGGCCACGATGCTGATCAAGATGCTTGCGAAGACAGGCCAAAAGATGCGCGTGGTGCCCTCGATCGCCGCACGCTCGGGCTCGGCGCCACGGCGGGCCATGTCGTCGATCGACTCGGTGAAGACGACCGCATCGTCTTCGAGCATGCCCAGCGCGATGAGCAGCCCGAACATCGTGAGCATGTTGATCGTCACGCCCGCCAGGTTCATGAGCAGGATCGTGCCGAAGATCGCCACGACCATCCCGTTCATCACCCAGAAGGCGCCGCGCACGGATACACCCAGAAGCAGCGTGAGGAAGACGAGCACGGCCCCCTGCCACGCGTTCTCCGTGACCAGGTCGATGCGCCCCTCGATCAGGCGGGCAAGGTCATTGTGCTTCGCGACACTCACGCCATCGGGCATGGGGCCGCGCGCGAGGCCGGCCTCCCATCCCTGCAGGCGCGGGCTGTCGAGCAGACGCTCGAGCGGGCTGACCGAGATCGACTCGCCGGAGCGGGCCGCCACATAGCCGCGCGTGAACTCCGCCATGCGCACGGCATCCTGCCCCACCGCACGGAGGATCGTGAGGTT
>VGXJ01000345.1 GCA_016873375.1 Phycisphaerae bacterium | reverse complement strand
CCGGCTGATGCGTTGATGACGACCTACACCATCAAGAGCGGTGATGCACTGAGCAAGATCGCGCGCAAGGCCGGCATGGCCGCGGACTGGCGCATGATCATGCGGCTCAACGGGATCAAGGATCCCAACCGGATCCGCGCAGGCCAGATCCTGAAGATCCCCACGTGCACCTTCCATGCTGTCGTCAGCAAGGCCGAGTACCGCATCTACCTTTACGCCGGCGAGGGTGCCGATCGCGTGCTCGTGGCGACGTACCCGGTCGGCCTGGGTGAGTACAACAGCACGCCCACCGGCGCGTTCATGCTCAAGCCCGGCAGCCGGCTCGTGAACCCCGAGTGGCGCAACCCCCGCACGGGCGAGTTCTTCAAAGCCAATGACCCGAAGAACCCCATCGGCGAGCGCTGGATCGGCCTTCAGGGCGTCGATGCCGGCAACAGCAAGGCGATGAGCTACGGCATCCACGGCACCATCGACCCATCCTCGATCGGCAAGCAGGCGAGCATGGGCTGCGTGCGACTCAAGGATGCCGATGTCGAGGTCATCTACGAGGCGCTGACCGAGCCCAACAGCACGATCGTCATCGTGCCCTGACGGCACGCACGGACGATGGTCCGGCACCTGATGGCGCCGCGCTCCTGGTGGGGTGCGGCGCTGTCGTTCATGGAACCTAGGATGCCTGCATGGACACGCGTCCGACGATCGCGATCAGCATGGGCGACCCTCTGGGCATCGGTCCAGAGGTCACGCTGAAGGCACTTGCCGATCCGTCGCTGCGAGGTGCGGCACGGTTCGTCGTGCACGGCCACAACGCCACGCTCACGCGCGTTGCCGAGCGCTGCGGCATCGTGCCGACCTGGTTCCGGGTGCGTGCCGGCAGCGACCGTGCGCAGGAGCCGCTTGGCCAGGATGTGGTGGTGATCGACCATGCTGAGCTCGAGTTCGATCTCACGCGCCGGGCGAGCACGCGCGAAGGCGGCTTCGCGAGCAAGCTTTGGGTCGAGGACGCGATCACCGATGCGCTACGACCGCTGGGCGACCCACGCCGGGCCGACGCGGTCGTCACCGCGCCGATCAGCAAGGAAAGCTGGTCGATGGCCGGTTACCAGTGGCCGGGCCACACCGAGCTCCTTGCGCACCGCTGCCGCTCGAGACACCACTGCATGGGCTTCGTGGGCGAGCGCCTGAAAGTCACGCTCGCGACCACGCACATCCCGCTCATGGAGCTGCGCGACACGCTCACGATCGGTCGCATCGTCGAGCCGATCGATCTGGGCCATCGACTCTGCAAGACCCTGGGCATCGACAAGCCTCGCATCGCGGTGTGCGGGCTCAATCCGCATGCCGGCGAGGGTGGCCTCTTCGGCGATGAGGAGCGCAGGCTGATCCAGCCGGCCATCGACATCGCCGTGCAGAACGGGATCGATGCGCGCGGCCCCTTCCCCGCCGACACCGTCTTCATCCGTGCACTCAAGGGCGAGTTCGACCTGGTGGTGGCGATGTACCACGACCAGGGCCTGATCCCCGTCAAGCTCACCGGCTGGGAGGATGCCGTCAACGTCACCCTCGGCCTGCCGATCGTGCGCACAAGCCCCGACCACGGCACAGCCTTCGACATCGCCGGCAAGGGCAAGGCCGACCACCGCAGCATGCGTGCCGCGATCGAACTGGCGGTCAGGCTGGCGCTGGCGCCGCGCGTGCCCGCGGGCCCGCCGCTGCAGTGAGGCATTGATTCAACGCAACTTTCGGCGCTTCGCCTCCGCGCGCGGCACGGCCTCGCGCGGATGGAACTGCCAGATGACCTCGCGCAGCCGCTCGCGATCGACGTGCGTGTAGATCTGCGTGGTGGCGATGTTGGCGTGGCCAAGGAACTCCTGCACCACGCGGAGATTCGCACCACCCACGACCAGGTGCGTGGCGAAGGAATGGCGCAGCGTGTGCGGGTGCACATCCTGCAGGCCCGCCATGGCGGCATACTTCTTGACGAGTTGCCAGACC
>VGXJ01000344.1 GCA_016873375.1 Phycisphaerae bacterium | reverse complement strand
CGATGCCACTCGCGAGACCACTGGAGCCACATCGGCATGACGACCTCCTCCTGCATGGTGTGCATCCACTGCATGCCGAAGCGCAGATCCATCATGGCGAAGAACATGCGCTCCTGGGTGGTCAGGCCCGTCCCGATCCACCACGGCGGCAGCTTGCGGCGTTGATCGCCCCACCAGCCATTGCCGGCCGAGGCGATGTGCACGATCGATGCGCTCGGGACCGCAACGGCCAAGAGGCCGCACAGCACGAGATGAACTGGCTTCATGAGGCTTCCTCCAGGACCTGGGCGCGCTCGAGGATGCGCCAACCCGTGGGACGGAACGATGGGAACCGGCTCATGGTGCCGCACAGCACCTTGAGGTCACTGCGGTCGAGCAGCCACTCGGCCGATGGATCATCGGTGTGCGCGGCGTGCTCGATGCTGAAGCAGCGCTCGCGCAGCGACCAGTTGTCGGTCGCTTCGGCGATCTCACTGATCATGTTGGTGAAGATGGCCAGCGCCCGATGCAGCGCCGGGCCTCCGAGTGATCGTGCCGCGATGTTGCAGGCGCAGACCGCCCACCAGCCGTGGCTCTCAAGGAGATCGCCTCGCGGCGCAGGATCCTGCGCAAGCGCCGCCGCGATGCCGGACTCGAGTTCGGCCATGGCGTCGGCCGGATCACGAAGGCCGAGGTACGCCTCGCACTCGAGGATCGCTCCATGGCAGGTCCGTGCGACGGCCGAGTAGCTCGCATCATCGAAGTCCCGAGCCAGCGATGCGTATGCCGCGTGGGCGGCGCGCAGGTCGCCGAGCGCGCTCTCGGCATGGGCACCGGCCTCCGAGGCATCGCGCTCGATCGCGCGGCGCGCGCTCTGGCCGCGCACGAGGAAGGCGAAGGCCTGCGCCACACGCTCGAACCGATCCTTGGGCGGATACTCCGTGAAGTGATGCACGAGCTCGTGGGCAATGCTGCGGCTCTCGACGAGATGCCAGAGTGCATAGTGCGCGCTGGCCAGGTTGACCCGCAGCATGAGCCGTGTGCGCGGCAGCACATCGGGCTGCACCAGACCCTGCTGCACGGACGAGAGGCTACGCATGAACTGCCCCAGGCCATCGTGCGCACCGCACTGGCGATTGAAGGCGATCGCACGCTCGTTGCCCGACGCAGCCGCGCCGAGCATGAGCGAAGCCAGCTCGAGCATGTCGTCGTAGCGGCCTTCACGATGCGCCTGGCGTGACTGGGCATCGAGCTCATGGAACGGCGTGCGTGCACCGGGTGTGCGTGCACCGCTGCCGGGCCGCCAGAGCGCCTCAGCCACATCACCGAGGGGCCACTCAAGCGCTTCGGCGATCGCCACCACGAGATCGAGCTTTGGATTGCCGCTCTCAGGGACCACCTTGGCCACCTCGCGGCCCAGTCGCTCGGCGGTCTGGGTCTTGGACCAGCCGCGATAGGCCTGCGCAAGGCTGACGAAACGATGCATGGTGCTCTTTCGCTCTAGGACCTGGTCCATGCTGTGCCTCCAGAAGGGAGATTCCCCCGATCCCAAAGGCCCTGAGCGCCTCAGTCCAGTCACGGATCTGTAGATTTGTCCCGATGTCCCCGGATCCCGCCCATCCAGGCCTGCTGCTCGTGATCGCCGGCCCCAGCGGCGTGGGCAAGTCCACGATCGTGCATGGGCTCATGGGCGAGTTCAACGCCGCCTTCAGCGTGAGCGCCACGACCCGTGCTCCATCACCGGGCGAGCGCGACGGCGTCGACTACTTCTTCATCGATCAAGCAACCTTCCAGCGTTGGATCGACGAGGACCGCTTCCTCGAACATGCGCAGGTCTTCGGCCGCGACTGGTACGGCACGCCCCGCGATGCGGTCCAGCGCCAACTTGACTCGGGCCGTCTGGTGATCCTCGACATCGATGTGCAGGGCGCCGAAAACGTGCGCCGTGCGATGCCGGGCATGCTGGGCATCTTCATCCTGCCGCCGGACGAAGGGGAACTGCTGCGCCGCCTGCGTGT
>VGXJ01000343.1 GCA_016873375.1 Phycisphaerae bacterium | reverse complement strand
ACTCTTCTCGCTGCAGCGCGTCGATGGACATTGGTGTGCCGAGCTCGAGGGAGACAGCATCCTCGAGAGCGAGTACATGCTGATGAAGTTCATCCTCGGCCAGGAGCGTGAGCCCATGGCCGACGGTCGCGATGGCTGGCAGGTCATGCAGGAACTCGCCGCATCGCTTCGTGGGCAGCAGCGTGCCGATGGAGGCTGGGGCCAGTATCCCGGGAGCGCCGCCGATGTGAGTTCCTGCGTGAAGGCCTGGGTCTGCCTGCGGCTGATCGGTGATGACGAACGAGCACCGCACATGCAGCGGGCTGCGGCCATGATCCTCGCTCGGGGCGGTGCGGAGTCCTGCAACAGCTTCACCAACTTCTATCTGGCGGCGCTCGGCCTGATCCCGTGGATGGCCGTACCGGCCATCCCGCCGGAAGTGGTGTGGCTGCCGCGCTGGTTCCCGTTCCACCTCTCGAAGGTGAGTGCGTGGAGCCGCACGATGATCCTGCCCCTTGCGATCGTCGCCGCCCTCCGCCCCACGCGACGGGTGCGGCTGACGCTGGAACCCATCACGCACGACCTGGGAGCGCTGCGCCGGCTCACGATGCGGCGCGAGGTGCCCGCAGGGTGGCGCGCCTTCTTCCGAGCGATCGACCTTGGCTTGAAGGGCGCAAGCGCCTTGATCGGTCCGCGGCCGCGTGGCCCCGCCATCCGTGATGCCTTCACCTGGATCATGCAGCGCGCAAGCCAGGATGGCCCCGCGCGGACCGAGGGGGTCGGTGCGATCTTTCCGCCGATGGTCTACCTGCAGATCGTGTTCAAGGCGCTGGGCATCCCGCGCAACGATCCGCGCGTGCAGGTCGCCGAGCGCGACCTTGATGCGTTCTTCCTGCGCGATGCGCGCGGCACCCGGCTGCAGCCGTGCTTCAGCCCGGTGTGGGATACGGGCATCGGCCTCTATGCGTTGACGGACGCGGGCTTCGACGCCAGCGATCCGCGAGTGGCCAAGGCCTGTTCGTGGCTGGAGTCGCACGAAGTCACGCATGCGGGCGACTGGGCCCTCAACTGTGCACCCGGGACCGCGGCAGGAGGTTGGTGCTTCGAGTACGCCAACGCGTGGTACCCCGACTGCGATGACACCGCGATGGTGGCCATGGCCCTTCACCGCGCTCGGCGCGGTTCGAGCGGTGCGGGGGCGGTTGGTGCTTCGAGTACGCCAACGCGTGGTACCCCGACTGCGATGACACGGCGATGGTGGCCATGGCTCTGCACCGCGCTCGGCGCGGTTCGAGCGTTGCGGGGGATCGTGGCACCCGGTGGATCCTGGCGATGCAGAACGACGACGGTGGCTGGGCTGCGTTCGACCGCACCGAGCACCGCCAGTGGATGGAGTACGTGCCGTTCGCCGACCACAATGCCATGCAGGATCCATCGTGCCCGGACATCACCGGTCGCGTGCTCGAGTGCCTGTCGTCGCAGGGAATGCGCGGCGGTGATGTGGCCGTCGATCGCGCGATCCGCTACATCCAGTCCCACCAGCTGCCGCAAGGGTGCTTCTTCGGTCGTTGGGGCGTGAACTACATCTACGGCACGTGGCAGGCGGTCATCGGTCCGATCCGTTGCGGCGAGCCGCGCGAGGCCGAGTGGATCCGCCGCGCCGGTGCCTGGATGAAGTCCGTGCAAAAGCCCGATGGCAGCTTCGGCGAGAGCGCGGACACATACGAGGATCCTTCGCTCATGGGCACCGGCCCGAGCACGGCGAGCCAGACCGCCTGGGGCGCGATGGTCCTGCAGGAGATCTTCGGTGCGGACGATCCGGACTTGGCGCGTGCGATCGCATGGCTCGCGCGGACGCAGCTCACGCCGGAACAGGCAGCCGATCCCGCGGCGAATCCCGATGGTGATCCAGCGGGCAGCTGGTGCGAGACCGAGTTCACGGGCACGGGCTTCCCGAAGGTCTTCTACCTGCGGTACCACCTGTATCGCCTGTACTTCCCGCTGATGGCGCTCGGTCGCTACGCGCGCGC
>VGXJ01000342.1 GCA_016873375.1 Phycisphaerae bacterium | reverse complement strand
CGAGGCGTCGCTGCCTTCGAACCCTTCGCGCTCGATACGCCAGACCTTGGTGCACCGAACGATTGGTTCCGTGTGGCGCTCATGGCGCGAGCCCAGGGCAAGGCACCGCCTGAGCCGTCGGGAACGCCAGCCGATGCACTGTTCGCCCGGCATGTGGCGTACCTCTGGATCGCAGCGCTCGATCGGCTCGAACGCGCCGATCCGGCACTTGCCGAGCGCGCTCGGGCGCTGGTCACAGGGGTGGCTCGTGGACGCAGCCCCCAAGGCCGGGACCTGTCGATCGCGGCGTGGCTTGCCGATGAGGAGCTCGAGGGCCAACTCCTCGATCTCATGCTCGACCCGGCGCACGATGATCGAACGATGGTGACGCAGGTCGATGGATGGATCTCCACGCGACTCGCGCCCTTGGCGTGGGTCGAGTCCGATGGCGGCGATCAGGTCACGATCGGCCTCGCCAATCCGCTGCCCGAAGCGCAATCCGTGGCGATCGAGTGGCTCACGGGTGCCTCGCAGGTCCAGAAGGAAGTCCTCGGCGCCAACGAGCTTCGGTTCATCACGCTTGCACGGCCGGATCCGGCCAGCGAAACGGCATCGCGCCTGGCGATCACCGTGGGCTACGCACGCAGCGTGCTCACGATCGCCCCCGGCCGATTCGCCGTGGTGCCCCCGGGCCTTGCGCTGCGGCAATTCCTCCCGGCAGCGAGCCTGGCTGAGGTGCGGACCGGTCGCCTCGCTCCCGTGCCCAGCGGCTGGCAGACCACCGCAAGCCTTCGCCGATCGAAGGACGGCTGGGAGGTCTTCATCGAGGCGCTCAGGCCTGTGGCGGCACGCGGCGATGTCGAGGACCTCGTGACGGTCGCGGTTGGTTCCAAGCCCGCCATCGAGATCGTGGTGAACTCCCGCGGCCTGGCGACCGACGGCCTGCGCAATGCGCCCAACGGCGATGCTCCGACGGTGCTCGCAATGGACTTCAGCGATCGCTGGCGCGCCACGGTGCGGCTGCCGGCCTTCTGGATCGGCAGCACGCCGATCCTGCCCCTCGGCGTCCAACGCAGTTGCCGGATGACGGACCTGCAATGCGCTGGGCTGCCGCCGATGCCTTGGCACGAGGGTCCGTGCATGATTCAGGCGGACCTCTCAACCTGGCCCAAGTGACCGAGGCGCGTTTCCTCGCGGTACGGCCCGAGTCGGTCGTGGGCGCAGCGCCCGGGCCTCCTTATACTCGGCAGCATGGCTCGCCAAGGAAGGCCGCTCCCCAAGGTCGTCGCGCTGCTCAACCAAAAGGGCGGTGTAGGAAAGACCACCAGTACGGCCAACCTCGGCGCGGCCTTTGCGCGGCTCGGCAAGCGCGTGCTGCTCATCGACCTCGATCCGCAGAGCAACCTCTCGATGCATTTCGGCGTCGAGGCGGAGCCCACGCAGCCCAGCGTCTATGACCTGCTCGTTGGCGAGGACATCGATGCCGCGTCGGTGATCGTGCACGCCCGCGAGGGACTCGATTTCATGCCTGCCGTCACGGAGCTCGCGCTCGTCGAGGGCGAGCTCGCGCAACGACCTGACATGCAGCGCACGCTCGAGCGAGCCGTCGCACCGGTCGCCGGCAACTACGACCTCATCCTGCTCGACTGCCCACCCAGCCTCGGCGTGCTCAGCGTCAACGCGCTCACGATGGCCGACGAGGTCTTCGTGCCCATGCTTGCGCACTATCTGGCGCTTCGCGGCCTCGAAAAGCTCCTCGAGACGGTGCACATGATCTCGCAGGGCCTCAATCCACGGTTGCGCGTGACCGGCGTCCTGCTCTGCCAGCATGAGCAGCAGTCGCTGCACGGCCGTGCCGTCGTCGATGAGATCGCGGCGCAGCTCGCCCGCTACGAGGGATCCGGCCTGCCATGGGATGGTTGTGCGATCCTGCAGCCTCCGGTGCGGCGCAACATCAAGCTCGCCGAGGCCCCGAGCTTCGGCCAGACGATCTTCGACTACGCGCCGCAGTGCCCGGGCGCCGGCGACTACATGCAGATCGCGCTGCACCAGGT
>VGXJ01000341.1 GCA_016873375.1 Phycisphaerae bacterium | reverse complement strand
CCGAGATGAGTGCGCCCGGGCCGAAGGGCACCTGACGCATGCTGAGCGCGCCACCGAGCCGCTCCACGATGCCGCGGCACAGGCCCATGCTGTGTCCAAGCATCACCGAGTCGGCCGACTGGGCGTCGGCTGAGTTGTCTATGACATGCACGAAGGCGCTGTGACCATCGGCCCGCACGCAGACCGAGACCTCATGGCCTTCGATCGGGTTTGCAGCTGTCGGTCCCGATGCGGCCTCGATCGCGTGGCGCACCGCACTGAAGAGCACGGTGGCGAGCGGTCCCGCAGGCGTGCAACGCGCACTCGCATCGATCTCGGCGCGCAGCCGGACATCGTGCGTGGTAGCGAACGAATGCAGGAGATCGACCACGCGCAACACGCAACTTGCCAGGGATTCCTGGGCACACTCGGTGCTCGCGCCGTGGTCGGCCTCCGTGGGATCGGCGAGGTCGTGCCAATGCACTTCGACGGTGCACGCTGGTGCGCGGTGGGGATCATCCGCATCGGCGCAGGCTTCGAAGGCATCCACATCGCTCGGGCGTGGCCCGAGCCGGGCGGTCCATCCTTGTGGCGTGACGCAACGGACGCCCAAGGGCGCTCCCTCCAAGCGCCCTCGGGCGTCCTGCTGCGTCGTGCCGCTGCCAGCGTGGTTGATTGAGTCGTTCATGGCAGCCTCCTGATCGTTCCCTTGGGCAGGCGACTTTCGTCGACCTGTCCGTTTTCCCTCAGATTCCCCTTTCCGTCCCTCCAGCTCCCTTTCCGTCCCTCCACGACAGAGGGTCGAATTCGCGCACCCGCAAGGCAAGACGAGGGTGCAAAAATGCCGCGCGCCCCGAAGAAACGGGGAACACCGATGGTTTCAGGACCTTCAAGGCCGCATCGCGCGGCCGGCGATTCAGCCTCGCAGGAACGCGAGAATGCCGTCGACGACCGCCTGCAGCTGCTCCGGCTTCAGCTCAGGGAAGATCGGCAGTGCGAGCGTCTCGAGCGCGCAGGCCTCGGAAACCGGCAGCGATCCCGGCCCCTGCCCGAGGTACTCGAAGCACTCCTGAAGATGAAGCGGCACTGGGTAGTAGATCTCGGAGCCGATCTTGCGCTCGGCGAGGAACGCACGGAGCGCATCGCGGCGCTCGGCCGGAACGCGGATCACATACTGGTTGTAGACATGGCGCGCGGGGGCAGGCAGCGCGTACGGGAATCGCAGCGCAAGGCCACCGGCCTCCCAGCCGTGGCGCGTATCCATGGCGCCGGCCTTGGCGAAGGCAGCGTCATAGAAGGCAGCATTGCGAGCACGGCCAGCATGCCACGACTCCAGGTGGCGCAGCTTGATGCGCAGCACGGCGGCCTGAAGTGCATCGAGGCGCCCATTCATCCCGACATACTTGTGGTAGTAGCGCACCCTGCTGCCATGCACGCGCAGCATGCGCATCATCTCATCGAGGTGCGGGCAGTTGCAGCCGCAGAGTCCGCCATCACCGAAGCACCCAAGGTTCTTGGTCGGGAAGAAGCTCCACGTGCCGATCGCGCAGCGCGAGCCGACCATGGCGCCGGTCACGTCGCGCGTGCCGATGGCCTGTGCGCAGTCTTCGATGACCGGCACACCGAGCTGCTTGCCCAGCGCGAGGAATGCATCGACATCGGCCGACTGTCCGTAGAGGTGCACCGGCATGATCGCCTTGAGGCGGCGGCACTTGGCAGCCGCGGCGGCCGTGAGTTTCGGACACATGTTGTAGGTGGCCGGGTCGATGTCCACGTAGACGGGCTTGATGCCCAGCCGCGCGATCGCGCCACCGGTGGCGAAGAACGTGTAGCTCGGGCAGAGCACCTCGTCGCCGGGCTTGGCACCGATCGCCATGAGCGCGAGCAGCAGCGCATCGCTGCCGCTGGTGCAGCCGATCGCGTGCTTCATGCCGCAGTACTCGGCGATCTCGCGCTCGAAGGCCTCGACCTCGGGGCCGAGGATGAACATCTGGCTCTCCATCACCTTGCACACGACCGGCTCGATCTCGCCCTTGATGGCTTGGTACTGGGGCTTGAGATCGAGCAG
>VGXJ01000340.1 GCA_016873375.1 Phycisphaerae bacterium | reverse complement strand
TCGACGAGTGCCTGGCGATGCTCAGCGCCTTTGAGAACGCATGGACGGACACCAGCGGCATCGTGAGCCAACCGTGGGCGCTCTACAACGCCATGCTCGGTGCCGTACAGCACGGTGTGGTTGATCACGTGCTGTTTGCATCAGGATGGCCCTCCGCCAGTCCCAAGGCCGCCGCTGAAGCGGTGTACGGGCTGGGCTCCTTCGCACTCACGACGCCACTGCCCCGCATCCAACGCGTGGTCCTGCGCGACATCGTGGAGCGTGACACCTATGCGGCGCTGGGCATCCCCGAACCAGCGTCCCTGATCCGTCGCCCTGCCGATGCGCGCTTCGGATTCCTGGGCCGAACCCCCGGAGCAGCACGATGAAGCACCTCGGCTGGATCGCGCTCGTCGTCGCCGGCTGCGGAACGGCAGCACCCATCGAAGTTGCGCGTCGTGGTCGTGCCGAAGAAGTCCTTGGTCTCTCCCCAGTCGCCGCTTCATTCAGCATCGAGGAGGCGGGTGCGTCGATCGTGCTGACGGACATTGAACCCGCCCGCCTCGAATCCGACGATGCTGTGAGCGGACAGGTCCTCCATGTGGGATTCCTCTGGAATCCCCTCCCCGGCCGTACCGCAATCGATCCAACGAGCACCAATGTGTCGCTGAGGTTGCTCGTCCTGAGCGCCGGCGAGGCCGGCCTCTACGGCGGCGGCGGATTCGCCGCGGTCAAGGGAAGCCCGGAGTCGGGCACCATGTCGCTCGAGGTCGAGGGCTCTGATCTGCGGTTGATTGCCCGCACCAAGGACTTCGTCGACCGTCTCACGCCCGCGGAACTCCTTGGCGAGTTCTCCGTGGATCGCGACGAGGGCCAGGCCCGACGCATGCGACGCGCAGCCACGCAACGCGTGACCAACGCACTCGGTGCGATCCGTTGGGTCGATGCGGGCACGGGTCTGTCCGACGGTATCGAGCTCGCCACCACCGACGCGCAGCGCTGATCCCGCTACGCTGCGGGAATGACGAGTCTGTCGAATCGACCTGCGTCGGCCGCCCCCGGCGCCTTCCGGACCGCTCCCTTCGACACGGATCGCATGCCGCCCGGCGTCCCGTTCATCATCGGGAACGAGGCGGCCGAGCGATTCAGCTTCTACGGCATGAAGGTCATCCTGTCGGTCTTCATGACGCAGTACATGCTGAGTGCGACCGGCACCCCCAACTACATGACCGACACCGAGGCCCGGGAATGGGTCGCCTGGTTCGTGGCGAGCGCCTATTTCTTCCCGGTGCTGGGTGCGCTCGTTGCTGACGCGCTCCTCGGGAAGTACCTGACCATCATGATCCTCTCGATGGTGTATTGCCTCGGCCACGCAGCCTTGGCGTGCATCGACCTGCCCTCGGCAGCGCTCCAGGCGACGCTGGACCCACGAGGCTGGCTCATGGCGGGGCTCTTCCTGATCGCGTGCGGATCCGGCGGGATCAAGCCATGCGTGTCGGCCCATGTCGGCGACCAATTCTGCACGCGCAACGGCCACTTGATGAGCAAGGTGTTCGGCTGGTTCTATTTCTCAATCAATTTCGGATCGTTCTTCAGCACGCTGCTCACGCCGTGGCTCCTGAAGAACCACGGACCGGGCTGGGCCTTCGGCATTCCGGGCGTGCTCATGGCCATCGCCACCTTCGTGTTCTGGCTCGGACGGAAGCGGTATGCCCACCTGCCTCCCCAGGGACTCGCCTTCCTCCGCGAAACCATCACGCCCGAGGGACGATCGGCGATCCTCCGGTTGGTGATGGTCTACTCCTTCGTCGCCGTCTTCTGGTCGCTCTACGACCAGACCGGCAGCGCATGGGTGCTGCAGGCACGGCAGATGGATTGCACATTCCTGGGCCAGCGTTGGCTCGAGAGCCAGGTGCAGGCAGTGAACCCGCTGCTGATCCTGATCCTGGTGCCCCTCTTTGCGTATGTCATCTACCCGGCGATGGGCAAGGTGGTGAACTTGACGCCCTTGCGCAAGATCGGCGTGGGCTTCGCGCTGACGATCGTGGCCTTCGCCATCTCCGGCCATGTG
>VGXJ01000339.1 GCA_016873375.1 Phycisphaerae bacterium | reverse complement strand
GCGGCTGCGCATGGACGGATCGATCCTGCGCGACGGGCTCAACCTCACGCAGGGCGCGACCGGCAAGCCCGGCATCGTGATGGGGATGCACGTGTCGGTCGGGAACGCGCGCCAGTCCGATGGCTCGTACCGCCCGCGTTTCGGCTGGTTCATGCCCGGCGAGGAGGTCACGCTGACGGTGGTCCCGGTGAGCGAAAGCGGCACGATCAGCGAGCCGCGTGATGCGACCTTCCCCGTCGTCAACGAAGTCTTCAGCGGCGTCTACGACGTCGACAAGAGCCGCGTGTTCATTCCGCTCGCGCAGGCCCAGCAGCTCCTGAGGCTCGACGCGGCACCGCTCTACGACACGACCGCGGAGACTGACGCCGAGGGCAACCTGCCGCTCCTGGGCACCACGCCTGCGCGAGTGACCAAGGTGCTCATCCGCGCCAAGCCCGGGGTCGATGCGCTGGCCGCCCGCGATGCAGTCGAAGCGTCGTGGGATGCCTTCGTGGCCAAGGCCGCGCGCCGCAGCGACCGTCTCGGCCGCCCGCCCGAGCGCGTCAGCATCCTGACGTGGGAACAGCAGTTGCGCGACCTGATCGGACCTGTCGAGAAGGAACGCGAGATGATGCGCATCCTCTTCTCGATCATTTACATCGTCTGCGCGGGCCTGATCCTCAGCATCTTCTGGTCGATCGTCATCGAGAAGACCCGCGACATCGGCATCCTGCGCAGCGTCGGCGCGAGCCGCTTCGGGATCCTCTGGATCTTCCTGCGCTATGGACTTGCGATCGGCGTGGTCGGCAGCCTGGCCGGGGTCGGGATCGCGTGGGTGGTCGTGGACAACATCAACCTGATCCACGAGGCGATCGGCCGTGACGCGCCGCGAGCGGCGTGGATCACCACCTGCGCGCTCTCTGTGCTCTCGGTCGTGATGGCGCTTCGCTCCCTCGTCTGGCGGGGGCGGCTGCTGCCGGGCCTGCTCTGGACGATCGCCACGGTCACGCTCGGCATCGTCACGCTGGCACTCCTAGGCCACCGAGGCACGCTCATCTGGGATCCGTCGGTCTACTACTTCAGCCGCATCCCGAGCCAGGTCGACTGGTTCAACGCTGCGATCACGGTGGGCGGCGGCATCGTGTTCAGCGTGATCGGTGCTGCGATCCCTGCCGCGAAGGCAGCCGATGGTGATCGGTGCTGCGATCCCTGCCGCGAAGGCAGCCGATGTCGATCCAGTCGAGGCGCTGCGCTATGGCTGAAGCCACGAGCCACCCGGGCGAGTCGTTCGGCGATGCAGGTCGAGCCAGCAGGCCGCCATCGGCGGCGTCGGCTCCGCCGATCCTTGCCGCGCTCGATGTGCACCGAACCTATCGCTTCGGCCAGGTCGAGGTGCCCGTGCTGCGCGGTGCGAGCATCGAGATCGGTCGCGGCGAATGGGTCGCGATCCTCGGTCAGTCCGGCAGCGGCAAGAGCACCCTCATGCACCTGCTCGGCGGGCTCGACCGGCCCGATGCGGGTCGCGGCACCATCGAGTTCGACGGCCGAGCGGTCAACCTCGGTGCGGGTCGATCGCTCGATCGGTATCGCAACCGGGATGTGGGCTTCGTCTTCCAGTTCTATCACCTGCTCCCCGAGCTCTCGGTACTTGAGAACGCGTGCTTGCCCGGGCTCGTGGGCGGTTGGTTCGGGCACGCCCGCGCTGCTGCGGCCCGTCGACGCGCCGGCGAACTGCTCGAGCAAGCCGGCTTGTCGCATCGCTTGCGGCACCGGCCGGCGGAGCTCTCCGGTGGCGAGCGCCAGCGCGTGGCGATCGCGCGCGCGCTCGTGAACGGTCCGCGCGTGCTGCTGGCCGACGAACCGACGGGCAACCTCGATGCCACGACCGGTGCATCGATCCTCGATCTGATCGCCGCACAGCATGCAGAGGGGCTGACCGTGGCGATGGTCACGCACGATGCCAGCGTGGCGGCGCGGGCCCAGCGCGTGGTGCACCTGCGCGACGGCCAGGTCGTCCAAGACTGACGAGCGCCTCAATCGCGCGTCGAGAAGAACCGCGCGACATTCGACGC
>VGXJ01000338.1 GCA_016873375.1 Phycisphaerae bacterium | reverse complement strand
GGCTCGCCGAGGCGAGGCTGAGCGCGAAGACGATCATCGCAAAGCCCCATAGTCCGCCGCGCGAGAGTTCATCGAGCGCGAGCGACTGCCGTTCAAGCCAGCTGGCATCGGCCGCCACGGCGATCTCCGTGGCGGGGAGCGGCTCGTGCGGCCCCGCAACGCCCGCGGCGACGAGCAAGGCCGCGGAGAGCAAGCTGAGCACGATCAGCCATCCGACGCGGCGGCGACCTCGACCGATCAGCGGTGCATGGAATCGGTCGAGCAAGGGCGCCCAGATCCACTTGAGCCCGTAGGGCAAGGAACAGAGGGCGAAGAACCCGATGACGATCGGCGTGACCTGCCGCGCGGCAAGCCACGCGGACACGCCGTCATTCACGACCGTGTACGCCAGGCCCGACATGAACGCGGTGCTGGCGATGGCCGACCATGTGCGGACGCTTGCAGGCGCACGATCGCGTGCGACATCGTGTTCGGTCGCGTGGCGTGTCATGGTGCCGGCGCTGGCATCGTGCTCGGACGGCGCGCGATCCGTCACGGTGCCGGCCGCCGCTGCTTCACCTGCACATCGAGCTTCGCGGCGTGGACCACGCTGCCAGGTGGCACGCTCTCGGTCACGAAGACGCCGCCGGCGACCGTGCTGCCCGCGCCGATCACCGTGGCACCGCCCAGGATCGTGGCGTTGGCATACACCGTGACGCCATCCTCGAGCGTCGGATGGCGGCGCTGTCCCTTGACGGCACGGCCGACATCATCTGTCGGAAAGCGCAGTGCTCCGAGCGTCACGCCCTGGTAGATCGTGCACTGCCTGCCGATGACGGTGGTCTCGCCGATCACGACGCCAGTGCCGTGATCGATGAAGAAGCCCTCGCCGATCGTGGCCCCCGGATGAAGGTCGATGCCGGTCTCGGTGTGGGCGATCTCGCCCATCAGGCGCGGAATCACCGGCAGCTCGAGCTGCCACAGCACATGCGCGATGCGATGCGTGACGAGCGCGCGCACACCGGGGTAGCAGATCGGGATCTCGTCCGGGCAGTGCGCTGCAGGATCGCGATCGAAGGCCGCCTGCACATCGCTTGCGATCAGGGCTGCGATCGATGGCCGTGCACGGCCAAGTTCCGACAGCAGTTCCTTGGTGCGCGCGAGCGCCGCAGGCCGGTCGAGGGTCCCGCCTCCGCGCAGGGCGCAATGCGCGAGCGCCGATTCCGCCTGCGTGCGCAGGATGTCGCACGCGCGCTGGAAGCAGTCATCCGAGGCATGGCCGAAGCCATGATGGTCATTGAGGAAGGCCCCGCGCATCCAGCGCAGCACTTCCTCGATGGCGAGTCGTTCCGGGAACGAGCGTCCGTGCGCATCCATGCGCTGGAGTATCGCAGATCAGATCAGGCGCCGTTGTCGCCGGCGCGGCCGCCCTGGCCACCACCGCCCTGGCCGCCGCGGAAGCGATTGCGGAAGTCCTCGAACATCTTGGTGCGCTCGGCTTCGTCGAGCGTGCCGTCCTTGTTCACATCGAACTCCTTGGCGCGCTCTTGGAACTGCTCGGGCATTTCGCTGATCTTGCCGCTGCCCCAAGTGCCGCCCATGCCGCCCGGGCCGCCGCCCTGGCCGCCGCGGCCGCCGCGCTCATTGCCCTTCGGCAGGGCCTCGAACTGCTCGGGCGTGAGCAGCGCCTTCAGGCGCGACTGGTAGCTCTCGGCAAGCTTGGCGCGATCGTCGAAGGCGTCGCGGACCGGATCGGGCTGGCCTTGGTCACCGCCGCCGAAGCGGCCACGGCCCATCATGCTCGACCACGATCCCGTGCCGTTCATCATGGACAGGCCGCGTTCCATGTCTTCCTTCGTGCGGTCGACTTCCTGCTTCTTGGTCGCCGACACGATGCGATCGTTGACGGCCATCAACTCGCGCTCGTACTGCGAGCCGAGGTCGGTGATCGCCGCGATGGTCTCCGCCGAGAGGCCCTCGATCTTGCCGGCTTCCTCGAACATCTTCTGGGTGGCCGTGGTGTTGTAGGTGCGCTGGTAGCCGGCCTTGAGCGCGGCGAGGTTGAACTTCGCGCCGTCCTCGGC
>VGXJ01000337.1 GCA_016873375.1 Phycisphaerae bacterium | reverse complement strand
TCCCGAGGTGCGGCGTGTCGAGCTCGCGGGCCCGCTGCTGCACCTGGCTTCGATGGGCGAGCGCGATGTCGAGCGTTTCCCATGGCTGGATCCGCCGCAGGCCGAGATGGTGACGAGGTCGATGGACGTCCTGCGCACGGTCGGTGCTCTGGATGGCGAAGGGGCGATCACTCGCCTGGGACAGGCCATCCTTCGCGTGCCGGCCCACCCGCGGATCGGTCGCGCGATGGTCGAAGCTGCACGGCAGGGTTGCGCGCGCAGGGTCGCCACATGGTGCTCGATGGTCGAGGGGCGCGATGTGCTTGCGCGCGAGGGCGTCGATCCGACCCGCATGCTGCAGGCCCAAGACCGCCCGGGTGATGTGGTCCTCAGGGAGCGCCTGCTCGAGGATCCGCGCGGTGATGGTCGGGGGCTGCTCGATCCCGATGCTGCGCGTGAGGCGCGGCGTGTGGCGCAGCAGTTGCACGAGGCCGTGGCGTCGGGCGACCAGTCCTCGACCGATGATGCGGCGTGCGCACGAGCAATGCTCGCTGGGTTCCCGGATCTGGTGGCTTGGCGTCCGGATGCGCAGAAGCCGACGGCCTACCTGTTCGGTCGGCGCAAGGTGGCGATCGATCGATCAAGTGCGCTTCGTGGCGCGGGCCCGTTCCTGGCGCTTGATGTGCGTGAAGGCGGCGGTACGGAGGTGCAGGAGTCCACGCTCTCGATGACGATCGGGCTCGATGAGTCTTGGGTGCGGGAGGTGCTGCCGCACCGCTTCGTCCGAACGGTCGAAGAGCGCTGGGAATCCTCGAGCCTGGCCGTCGAGGAAGTCGAGGAGGAACGCTTCGACGACGCCGTGCTGTCCCGCACCGTGCGGCCTCCGCGCGACCTTGGACGGGCGAGCGAGCTGATCGCGTCGATGGTCCTGTCGGGAGAACTCGTCCCCGAGCGCTTCGACGACGACGCCAAGCAGTGGATCGAGCGTGTTCGGTGCGTCCGCGAGTGGTTCCCTGATCGTGCGCTCCCCACCTACGACAACAGCGACCTGAGGCTCGTGTGGTCGGATTGGGCGCATGGCGCAACACGCTGGAGCCAGGTCTGTGATCGGCCAGTCCTCGATCGACTCAAGGACCTGCTCACCCGTGAGGACTGCCGATTCGTGGAGCGCATGGCGCCCGGCACGATCAAGCTCACGCGTGGCTTCGGCATGAAGGTCGAGTACGAGGCGGGCAAGCCGCCCAGGGGCCGCGCGAAGATCCAGGACTTCTACGACACGACCGCGCACCCGAGCGTGGCTGCAGGCCGAGTGCCGGTGCTGTTGGAAGTCCTCGGTCCCAACTACCGGCCGCTGCAGGTCACCTCGGACCTGCCGGGTTTCTGGACCCGTCTGTATCCGGAGATCGTGCCTGCGCTCAAGCGCCGCTACCCGCGCCACGAGTGGCGCTGAGCATCACTCGAAGTCGTCGGCGGCACCCATGTACTCGTCGCCGGTGCGCCACGATCTGCGGCTCGTCGGTCGACCGCGAGCAGCCTGGGCCGGCTCGGGCTGGGCGGAGCCGAAGCGGGGGAGCTTGGTTGCCCAGGGACGGGTGCCCAAATGGACCTGGTGAACGAGGTCAACGGCCTCTTGGACGCTGTCAGTCAGGTGGAAGAGCTCAAAGTCCTCTGGGCTGATGGCCTTGTTGCGTTCGAGCATCGTGCCTCGGATCCAATCGAAGAGCCCGCCCCAGAAGGCCTTGTCCACGAAGACGACGGGGAAGGGCGCGATCTTCATGGTCTGGATGAGCGTGAGGCTCTCGAACGCCTCGTCCATGGTGCCCATGCCGCCGGGGAAGATGATGAAGCCTCGCGAGTGCTTCACGAACATCACCTTGCGGATGAAGAAGTAGCGGAACGAGAGTTCGATGGACTGGTACGGGTTCGGTTCCTGCTCACGCGGCAGCGTGATGTTCAGGCCAACGCTGACGCCACCGGCCTCGAGTGCGCCCTTGTTGCCTGCCTCCATGATGCCGGGGCCGCCACCGGTGATCACGGGAAAGCCATGCGCAACGAGCAGGCGGCCGCACTCCTCAGCAGCTGCGTACTC
>VGXJ01000336.1 GCA_016873375.1 Phycisphaerae bacterium | reverse complement strand
CGGCGTGGTGTGGCGCTTGAGCGGGGTGTACACGGCCGCGTAGAGCACGATGTTGCCGATGGCGAGACCCGCGGCAAGGAGGTTGACGAAGCTCGCGAGGATTGCAAAGCCGGCATAGCCCAGGACGAGGGCGATGACCCACGCACTCACGCGTCGGACCCGGCCGGTCGGCAGTGGCCGCGCGGCGGTGCGTTGCATGAGAGCATCAGGGCCGGCTTCGAGCACCTGGTTCAGGATGGCCGCGCTTGCGGCAGCGCAGGCGGTGCCCAGAACGCACCACCCCAAGATGGCCAACGACTGCGTGGCGCCCGGCATGGCACCGGCTACCACGAAACCCGCTGCCGTGGTGAGCACCACCAGGGCATTCAGCCGGAACTTGGTCAGGTCAGCCAGCGTGCGCAGCACGCCGTGGCGGGGGGGGATCGTGGAACGGTCTTCGCCCATTGGCACTCCTAGCATATGCATCCATGTTGCCCACCCTTGCCCAAGCCGATCCATCGGTCTCCCTACCGGGGTTCCTCGCCCTGTATGCCGGCGCGCTCGTCGCGGTGACCATCCTCCTGGCAATCATCGCGATGGTGCTGCGCCCGCTCGGTGCGGGAGCATTGCGGGGCGGGGATCTTGCGCTCGGCTTCGCCGCGACCGTGGGCATGTGGACCCTCGGCTACATCGCGATGATGCGACCGGGACTGCTCGCTGGCGAGGCGCTCTTCGCACTCACGCTCTCGGCACCGGCCGTCATGGGTTGGCTCGCAGCTCGACGAGGCGCCGCCTCCCCGTGGAAAGTCGGTGTCGTCTCTGCGACGGTCAACCTGCTCGTGGTCGGAAGCCTCTTCTCGCGCGATGCAGGCGATGTCTGGCGTGAAGGACTGCTGTGGATCGGTGGGTTGTACGGAGCAACCATCGCCCTGAGCGTGTTTGGGGGCTGGGTGGCCCGACGCACAGGGGGTCCGATGGAGTCGCGAGCGGGGAGCGATCCGGTCAACCTGTTCGCAACGGTCGCAGCCAGCACGGTGTTCCTTCTACTGATCACGGGCGGCCTGGTGACGGGCTTGGAAGAGGGCCTCGCCGTGCCGGACTGGCCAAACACCTTCGGACACAACATGCTGCTCTATCCGATCAGCGAGATGAAGGGCGGCGTGTACTACGAGCATGTGCACCGGCTCTTTGGGACGCTCGTGGGCTTGACCACGCTGGTGCTGGCTGCGCTGGCATGGGCCAACCGGTCGCCGGCATCGATCCGCTGGGGGGCGACGGCGCTCCTGGCCGCCGTCACGCTGCAGGGTCTGATGGGTGGGATGCGTGTGACCGGTGCCATCACGCTGTCGCAGGCGAGCGAGGACCTTGCTCCGAGCATCGCCTTTGCGGTGATGCACGGCGTCTTCGGCCAGACGGTCTTCGCCGGGCTTTGTGTGCTCGCGGTGGCCTCGTGCCCCGCGTGGCGCGAGAGCCGCGCAGCCGTCGTGCGCGCGGCATCCAACCCCGCCGTGGCGCTCATGGTGATCCTGCTGATGCAACTGGTCTTGGGCGCCCTCTACCGTCATCTTCAGATCCCCAGCCCCGACGGCGGTGCGCCGGCGCAGCCAAAGTGGGCGATGCACGCGCACCTGTCATGGTCCGTCGTGGCGCTCGCAGCCTGCATCTGGGCGGGCATCAGGGCCATGCGCGCCGGCGCGGCGAGGGCTGCATCGACCGATGCATCGACTGCTGCTCCGTGGATTGGATCGAAGGGCCTGCGGCGGACTGGTGCAGCGTTGCACGGCCTCGTCACGCTTCAGGTCGTCCTGGGATTCCTGGCGCTCATCTGGGTCCTCAAGCGCGACAGCGCTGCGATTCCCACGCTGGAGGTGGCGTTCACGACGGCCCACCAAGCCACCGGGGCGCTGCTCCTGGCGAGTGCGGCGATGGCGTGGGCGTGGTTCCTCACGGTGCCCGCTGAGCGGGCGTGAGTTTGACGGACGACGCGGCCGGCTTGAGCGCTTCCTCGAGGGCGAGCAGCGCGTAGCAGGTCACGAGTTCCGGCTTGTCTTCCTGCCATCGCGCGGTGGCGTTGACCCATGAGCCATCGGGCCGTTGTGCAGTGAGCAGGCT
>VGXJ01000335.1 GCA_016873375.1 Phycisphaerae bacterium | reverse complement strand
CCCTCGCGGGCTTCCTCTTGGCAGGGATGGCGGTTGCAATGCTCGCGCTCACGCAGCCGCTGCAACAGGCAGTCAACCCCTCTTGGGGACTTGTGACTGAGCCAGCGCCAGATGCAGCGGTGGTGACGGACCCGGCAGTTCGGGATGCCATCGCCAAGTCGGGGTTGCCTTGGAAGGTCCGCCACCTGTCGACGGGGATCGAACTTGTGCTTGTGCCGGCTGGGCGCTTTCGAATGGGTGCATCAAGTGGCGACTCCGACGCTGTCAATGCGGAGTTACCAGCGCACGAGGTTGTGATCTCGAAGCCGTTCTACATCGGGCGCACGGAAGTGACGCAGGGACAATGGCAGACGGTCATGGGCAGCAATCCCAGTCGCTTTCAAGCGGCGTTCTTCCGCGAAGTCGCGGAGCAGCAGCGCAGTACAGCGGTCGCACAGATCACGGCGAACGGTGCAACGAAACAGGAAGCGGAAGCGAAACTCGGACCGCAGCCGATCTGGATTGGTGACACGGCAGACTTTCCGCTTGAATCGGCGCCGTTCGCCGAGGTTGAGGCGTTCTGCACGAAGGCAGGCGTACAACTGCCGACCGAGGCACAGTGGGAGTATGCGTGTCGGGCGGGCAGCACCGCGCCGACATTTGGACCGCTCGAGTCGATTGCTTGGTGTGGCGCCAACAGCGGCGACCGCACACATGCTGTGGCGACCGCCGCGCCCAACGCGTTCGGACTGCACGACACGCTCGGCAATGTCTGGGAGTGGACGGCGGATCTGTATGGCCCAAACGCGTACGCCCAGCGCAGTGCAAGCAGTGCTGATCCCGAGGTGACCGGCTCAGGTCCGCGCGTGGTGCGAGGCGGCAACTGGCTGAGTCTCCCGAAGACGTGCCGTGCGTCCTATCGAATCCCCGCAGCGGAGGTGCGCATCCCGCGCATCAGTTCGGAAGACAGAACGATGGGCGAGACAGAAGGTGCCCCCAAGTATCCCGCGTACGGGTTCCGAGTGGTTCTGGAGCCGTGAGTTCGACAACGTTCAACCGAGAACCAACCATGTCCGCACCAAACGCAACGCAACGAATGGCCGCTGGTCTGTTCGCCTCGCTGATCCTCACTGCCTGTGCAACCACGGGTGGTGGGAGCGGCACTTCAGGATCATCGGCGCGCTCGTCGTCGATGTCTTGGGCGGAGGTGGTGGAACGCACCCCAAATGCGACCGTCATCACCGACGCAGAGTGGCGGCAGCGCATCAGTGCAACGGGGCTGCCATGGCGCGTTCGGGACCGCGTGAGCGGAGTGGAGATGCTGCTGGTTCCCCCCGGCGAGTTCGTGATGGGTATGAGCCCTGGCGATACCGATGCGATGGAAGATGAACGACCCGCGCATGTCGTTCGAATCACGAAGCCTTACTACCTCGGGCGCACCGAACTGACACAGGGTCAGTGGTCGTCGATCATGGGATACAACCAGAGTTTCTTTCAGGATGTGAACTACAGGATCATTTCCGAGCACGAGGCGCCGCGTCGCGTTGCGACGCTCATGCTCGGAGGTATGACGCGTGAGGAGGCGGAGCGGCAGGCGGGGGCGGGCACCCTGGAGGCAACGGGCGCATCGCAGTGGCCGCTGGAGACGATCACCCCAGATGAACTTCGCCCATACCTGCTCAAGACGGGTCTTCGCCTGCCCACCGAGGCGGAGTGGGAGTACGCATGCCGTGCGGGCACGCGCACGCCGCGCTACGGCGAGCTCGATGCGATCGCGTGGTACGCAGGCAACGCCAATGGCAGGACGTATCCAGTCGGACAGAAGGCTGCGAACGCGCTCGGCTTCTCCGACATGATCGGCAATGTGTGGGAGTGGTGCTCGGACTGGTACTCGGATACCTACTACGGCGACTGCGAGAACGGCGCAACCGATCCGCAGGGTCCGGGTGAAGGCAAGCCCGCGTACTTCCGCGTGGCACGCGGCGGATCGTGGGATCATGTCGAGAAGAATTGTCGTGCGTCCTACCGCCAGAACCATTACATGCCTGATCCGCGCGTGACGGATTTTGGCGTCCGTGTGGCACGTGATCCGTGATCGGCTTCGTGCCTGTTT
>VGXJ01000334.1 GCA_016873375.1 Phycisphaerae bacterium | reverse complement strand
GTCAAGCTGCTCATCGGTGGGCACGCTGGTACCGGGCAGGATCGCGACGAACGGTGCCGCGACGATGCCCGCAGGACCGCCACCACCGCCACCACCACCGCCTCCTCCGCCACCACCACCTCCTCCGCCGGAACGACCACGACGACGACGGCGACGACGACCATTGACTTCCATGTTGATGCTGCCTTGGTTGGGATGCGGGTCCTGCACCGTGAACCCCGACGGGGAAGGTGCGGCCTGAGGTGGTGAGAATTGACCCTGACTGGCGAGTGGGCCTACATGCCCTTGGTGCGGGCGTGCGTGCGGAGGGTATCCGCCAGCGACGCCTCGACCCGGGACCGCAACGACTGCGGGTCACCGTCGTTGCACAGGACATGATGCGCGAGCGCACGCTTCTGGTCAAGGGGCCACTGTGCAGCCTCGCGCCGGGCCAATTCAGCGGCCGTCCACCCCCTGCTGGCAAGCGCCCGGGCCTGGCGGGCCTCGATCGGTGCCTCCACGAACCAGATGCTGTCGCATTCAGTGTGCAGGCCGACCTCCAGAAGCAGCGGAGCATCGATCACCCGAGCGGGGGCGACTCCCGGGTGGGTGGAGAACATGGCCCTGCGTCGAGCGTGGATCCAGGGATGCACCAGCGCCTCGAGCTGCGCACGCTCCCCAGGGTCGGCGAAGACGATCGCGGCCAACGCCCCTCGATCGACCGCGCCGTGCCGGATCGCACGATCACCCCAACGCGCCGCGATGGCGCTCACGATGGCCGGATCACGCAGCGCCTGGTGCGCCAGGTCATCGGAGTCGCATGTGATGCAGCCGAGCTCAGCGAGGATCGAACGGACCGCACTCTTGCCGCTGGCAATGCCGCCCACGAGCCCGATGGTCGGGATCGAGTGCAAGGCAGCCGTGGCAGGTTCCGTCATACGGTGCGCATCCAGGTCGTGCCCTGCGGACCGTCCTTGATGGTCACACCCAGCTCCACGAGCTGTGCGCGGATCGCATCGCCGGCGGCCCAATCCTTGGCAGCGCGCGCGGCAAGGCGTTGCGCGATGAGCGATTCGACCTTGGCCCGGAAGGGATCGTCGGTGGGCGCCTCGTGCGCGACGTTGCGATCAAGCACCGCGAGCACGGAGTCCATCCGCGCAAGGGCAGCTCGCTCGGCATGCGGGCAGCCAGAGGCTTCCTCGCCACAGGCTTCGTTGAGCGCGGCGATCGCGCGCGCAAGGTTCAGGTCGTCGCAGAGGGCATCCACGAAAGCCTCGAGGGCTCGCGCCATGGGCCCTGGAACCGCCGATGGATCGGCGCTCCGCAAGCCCACGGCCGCATCGAGCGCCTGCTGGGTGCGCGACCATCGATCGATCATGCGCTGGCAGTCGCGCAGCCCCTGCATGGTGAAGTTGGCGTTGGTGCGGTAGTGGGTGCGCACGAGTTCCAGCCGCAGCGCAGCGGGCGTGACGCCCTTGGCGAAGAGGTCGCGCGCGGTGAAGAAGTTGCCCTTGCTCTTGGACATCTTCTCGCCCTCGACCTGCAGGTGGCGCGTGTGGAACCAGTGGTTGGCGAACGCCGGCTGGCCGAAGCCGCAGCAACTCTGCGCGATCTCGCATTCGTGGTGCGGGAAGATGTTGTCCTCGCCGCCCGAGTGCAGGTCGATGCGCTCGCCCAGGGTCATGGCCGCCATCGCGCTGCATTCGAGGTGCCACCCGGGATAGCCGGCACCCCACGGGCTCGGCCACTTCATGATGTGGTGTTCATCGGGCTTCCAGAGCATGAAGTCCGCCGGATGCCGCTTCACGGCCTGGTGCTCGGCGCTGATCCGACCGCCCTCGCCCTCGCGGAGCTGGTCGAGCGTGTTGCCGGAGAGCTCCCCATAGGCAGGAAACGATCGGACATCGAAGTACACGACGCCATCGCCCGCAACGTAGGCATGGCCGCGCTCAACCAGCCGCTTGATGAGTGCGACCATCTGCGGGATGCACGCGGTCGGTCGAGGCATGAGCGACGGATCAGCCTCAGCCTCGATGGCCACCTTCAGGCCGAGCGTGCGTGCGTCCTCGAGGAACCGATCGGCGTAGAAGCCTGCGATGGCGTATGGATCCGAAGGATCGATCT
>VGXJ01000333.1 GCA_016873375.1 Phycisphaerae bacterium | reverse complement strand
GAGTACAAGCTTGCGGGCAGTTGGCAGCAGTTCGCGCAGTTCACGAGTCCGCAGGGGGATGAGTCTGGCATGCTGCTTGGCGTCGCCGCCCACTATTCGACTTCCAAGCCGTTCAAGACCAGCAGTACCGTGGACGAAGGCTCGAACGAATGGTTCGGTCTGACGGCCGACTGGTCCTGGCAGATGGGCGGTGCCTCGCTCTTCATGAGTGGCTACTGGCATCGCATCAACTCGGACGCGGCCTACCTCGATGGCGGTGGCGCCACCAGTGCGGCACAGACCTTCGAGATTCCCGATGCGACGAACATCTGGGGGGCCGTGGTGCAGGCCTCGATGTACTTCACGCAGAAGCATGAGGGGTTCGTCCGGTTCGAGGCCGGCGAGATGCAGTTTGGCAGCCTCAGCAACGCAGTTCCCCCTCAGGCCCAAATCCCCGGCCTCTATGACGAAGAGCACACCATGACCTTGCTGACGGCCGGCCTCGTCTGGTATCTGGATGGCCAGGACCTGAAGTGGACGACCGACATGGGCGTGAACTTCACCGACCTGTCGCCGGCCTGGTACGACCCCCAGGCGGGCTGGCGCGTGAGCGAGGACGGGGAGTTCGTCTTCCGAACCAGCTTCCAGTTGATGTTCTGATCGGCTTGCCGGAAACAGCCTGATTCCCAGCGCAGTGGCGCTCCGGTGGCGGGGCGGGGTTCCCTTACACTCGGGTTCCGATGAGCGCCGTCCAAGCCCAGTCTGCCCCGCACGCCGCACACCACGCCGCACATCGGGTGCACCGTATCGAGGTGCGACCAGCCGATGGCCAGCGCGACATGCGTGGTGAGAGCGTGCAGCGCCAGTGTGCTGCTGCTGCGGCTTCCGGCGATGGGGTGCCGACGCGCGTGGAGCATCGATCGGTCTACCTCATCGAGGGCGCACTCGAGACTGCACAGCTGGCCACGCTGGCCCACGAGCTTTTTGCGGACCCGGTCACTCAAACTGCCGTGATCGACGGCGCCGCCGCCGCCGCGCCCGGCGCCGTGACGATCGAGGTCCACCCCTTGCCGGGCGTGATGGATCCCGCAGCCGAAAGCGTGCAAGAAGCGATCCATGCGCTGCTGGGCGTTCATGTGCAGGTGCGTACGGGCGAGCGATTTGATCTGTCGGGGTGCACGCCTGCGCAGGCGCGCAGCTGGGTGCAGCGGCTCCTGGCCAACACGGTGATCCATGCGATCCACGACGGGCCGTTCCATCCTGCGTCGTTCCCGGAAGGTCGGCCGTACGAACTGGCCATCCGCAGCGTGCCCATCACGCCGCTCGATGATGCGCAGCTTGAATCGATGTCGCGATCGGCGCACCTGTTCCTGTCGCTCGATGAGATGCGCGCGATCCAGTCGCACTACCGCACGCTCGGCCGCGAACCGCGCGAGATCGAGCTCGAAACGCTCGCGCAGACCTGGAGCGAGCACTGCGTGCACAAGACGCTCAAGAGCACGGTGAGCTACTCGGCTGCGCCGGGCCACGCGCCTGTGGCTGCTGATGGCCGACCGGGCCACGAAGCCGAGGATGGCGGCATCGTCATCCACAATCTGCTGAAGTCGACCGTCGCTGCGGCCACGCATGAGCTCATGGCCGACGGCATCGACTGGTGCCTGTCGGTCTTCAAGGACAACTCGGGCGTGATCGCCTTCGACGAGTCGTGGGCCGTTTGCTTCAAGGTCGAGACCCACAACCATCCGAGCGCGATCGAGCCGTATGGCGGCAGCGCGACCGGCATCGGTGGCTGCATCCGCGACATCATCGGCACCGGTCGCGGCGCCAAGCCGATCGCCAGCACCGACATCTTCTGCGTGGCCGATGTCACGCGAACCGATGTGCCGCGCGGCTGCTTGCATCCGCGTCGCATCCTGCGCCAAGTCGTGAACGGCGTGCGTGACTACGGCAACCGCATGGGGATCCCAACCCTCAACGGAACGGTCTGGTTCGACGATCGCTATGTGGGCAACCCCTTGGTCTATTGCGGCTGCGTGGGCCTGATGCCGCGCACCTTCGTCAAGGGCCATGTCCAGCCCGGTGATGCGATCGTGGCGATTGGTGGCCGTACCGGACGCGATGGGATCCACGGTGCCACCT
>VGXJ01000332.1 GCA_016873375.1 Phycisphaerae bacterium | reverse complement strand
CGCACGCTCGGCCGCGAACCGCGCGAGATCGAGCTCGAAACGCTCGCGCAGACCTGGAGCGAGCACTGCGTGCACAAGACGCTCAAGAGCACGGTGAGCTACTCGGCTGCACCGGGCCACGCGCCTGTGGCTGCTGATGGCCGACCGGGCCACGAAGCCGCGGACGGCGGCATCGTCATCCACAACCTGCTGAAGTCGACCGTCGCTGCGGCCACGCATGAGCTCATGGCCGACGGCATCGACTGGTGCCTGTCGGTCTTCAAGGACAACTCGGGCGTGATCGCCTTCGACGAGTCGTGGGCCGTCTGCTTCAAGGTCGAAACCCACAACCATCCGAGTGCGATCGAGCCGTACGGCGGCAGCGCGACCGGCATCGGTGGCTGCATCCGAGACATCATCGGCACCGGTCGCGGCGCCAAGCCGATCGCCAGCACCGACATCTTCTGCGTGGCCGATGTCACGCGAACCGATGTGCCGCGCGGCTGCTTGCATCCCCGTCGCATCCTGCGCCAAGTCGTGAACGGCGTGCGTGACTACGGCAACCGCATGGGGATCCCCACCCTCAACGGAACGGTCTGGTTCGACGATCGCTATGTGGGCAACCCCTTGGTCTATTGCGGCTGCGTGGGCCTGATGCCGCGCACCTTCGTCAAGGGCCATGTCCAGCCCGGTGACGCGATCGTGGCGATCGGTGGCCGTACCGGGCGCGATGGGATCCACGGTGCCACCTTCAGCAGCGCCGAACTCACCGACACCCATGCCGATGAATTCAGCCACGCGGTGCAGATCGGCAATGCCATCACCGAGAAGCGTGCGCTCGATGCCATCCTCGTGGCGCGCGATCATGCACAGGGGTGCCTCTTCAGCGCGCTCACCGATTGCGGTGCGGGCGGCTTCAGCAGCGCTGTGGGTGAGATGGGCGCAACGATCGGTGCCGAGGTTCACCTGGACCGGGCACCCACCAAGTACGACGGCCTGAGTCCTACGGAAGCATGGATCAGCGAAGCACAGGAGCGGCTGGTGCTCTCGGTGCCGCGCGCGAACCTGCCGGCACTGCAATCGGTCTGCGATGACCATGGCGTGGAGCTCTGCGACCTGGGCACCTTCGGTACGGCGGACCGCTCGATCCGCCTGCTCTGGAAGGGCACAGAGGTCGGCTCGCTCGACACGCACTTCATGCATGACGGCATCCCGACGCCGACGCGGACGGCCATCTGGGATCCCGCGTGGGCTGCATCGTTTGCGCCGGTCGTGCGCGTGGACCCGGCCGTCGCTGCCGGCAACCTTCAGGCCACGCTGCCGGCCCTGCTTGCCAGCGCGAACATCGCCAGCAAGGAGTGGATCATCAGGCAGTACGACCACGAGGTGCAGGGCTCAAGCGTGATCAAGCCGCTGCATGGACCGCAGTCAGGCCCGGGCGATGCCTCAGTCATCCGTCCGGTGGCGGCGAGCGTGCGTGGGCTTGCGATGGCCAACGGACTCGCGACAGGCTTGGCTGCCGATCCTTATTGGATGGGACTTGCCGCGATCGATGAGTGCGTGCGCAACTTGGTGTGCGTGGGCACGGATCCATCGCGGATCGCGATCCTCGACAACTTCTGCTGGCCATCGTGCAAGGATCCGCGCAACCTCGGTGCGCTCGTGCGGGCATCGCACGCCTGCTATGACGGCGCGAAGGCCTATCGAACGCCGTTCATCAGCGGCAAGGACAGCCTGAACAACCAGTTCACGACCGACGATGGGACCACGATCCAGATTCCGCCCACGCTGCTCATCTCTGGCTTCGGCCTGGTTGAAGACAGCGATCGATGCGTGACCATGGATCTGAAGGGGGCCGGCCATGCGCTGGTGATCGTGGGCACCACGACCACGGCCACCGGTGGCAGCCAGGTGCGCGCTCTCGGCAGCGCTGCCGGTGATGATGCGCTGCCCAAGACTGATCTTGCTGCTGGGCCCGCCAACGCTCGCGCCGTGGCGGCACTGATCAGCGCGGGCCATGTGCTCAGCGCACACGACTGCAGCGAAGGTGGAGCGCTGGTCGCCGCGGCTGAGATGGCGTTTGCCGGCGATCTTGGCGTCGAGCTCGATCTGGCAAGCGTGCCTGGCACGGGGGATGCCTTCGTGGCGGCCTTCAGC
>VGXJ01000331.1 GCA_016873375.1 Phycisphaerae bacterium | reverse complement strand
GCTGCAGTGGCGCACCTTGCGCTTGACGTCCTCGATCGCCTGCGCGAGTGCGAGCGCCTGCGCCGCGTCAGCCTTGAGCACCCAGAACGCCAGTCGTTCGGCGGTACGCCGTCCGATGCCGGGCAGGTTCGCGAACTCCGCGACCAGCCGGTTCACGCTCTCGGGATACGGACCCTTGGTCGGTTCGAGCATCGATCACTCCTCCCCGTCCTGCGTTGGCGCGGGACGGCCACGACGCGGCACGACGCGCTGCACCGGGGCATCGAGGATGTCGGTCACTTGGCGCACGAGTGGATCCGCCCGCAACCGATCCGCTACCGCCGGATCGATCGCCCGCCCGGCGGCATTGCGCACGACGGCTGAGCTGTCGGCAGCGTCGGCTCGCAGTGGGTCGCCACCGGGTGCGGCAGCCGGCGATGCCAACGAGGGGGGCCGATCAGCATGGGCGTGCGGAGCGGGCGCCGCCACACGCAACGCTTCGTGTGCCCCATCGCGCGGAGGGACACGCCCCGAATCCGACGCACGCGGTGCAGCGATGCGAGCAGGTTGCGCAAGGACCGTGGGCGACGGCTGGGCGAGCGGCGTGACCGGTCGAGGCGTTGCGGACGGCAGCGCGCGGGCCTCGGCCGCGGGCACTGCCGCCGTCATTTTTTTGGCGGCGCCGTTCCCGTCGCCTCGAATCGCTCCGCGAGGGCGAGTCGCGCGAGAAGCGCATCGAAGACCACGCGCGGGATCGAGCTGTTGCGGCAGGTCCGGCTCGCCGCGTCGGCGAGCGCGATGGCGTGCACGAGGTCGGCCCCATGCATCGACCGCGCCACCTCGGCGAGCTGCTGCTTGGCCTCGCTCGGCAATTCGACCATCTCTGTCTGCGACCCGCACGCGCCGATGACCATGACGTCGCGCAGCCGCGCCGCCAGGCACTCAAGCGCATGGTCGGCACTGAAGCCACGCTCAAGCAACGCACCGCCCGCGTTGATCGCGGCAGCGGCATCCCCCTGTGCGATCGCGCTCACGATCGCATCGAGCGCTTCGTCGTCGGGCAGTCCAAGGACATCGCGCGCGACCGCCTGCGTGAGCGCACCATCGCTCGCCGCGACGAGGCGATCGAGCAGGCTCAGCCCGTCGCGCATCGAGCCGTTGGCCAGTCGTGCGACCTGCAGCACCACCGCCTCGTCGGCGGCAATGCCTTCCTTGGCGAGCACCTCGCTCAGGTGCCCCGCGATCCGCTGCGCGCTGATGTTGCGGAAATCGAAGCGCTGGCAGCGGCTCTGGATCGTCGCCGGCACCTTGTGGGGCTCAGTCGTGCACAGGATGAACTTCACGTGCGACGGCGGCTCCTCCATGGTCTTGAGCAGCGCGTTGAACGCCGGCTGGGTGAGCATGTGGACTTCGTCGATGATGTAGATCTTGTATGGGCTGCGCGTGGGCGCGATGCCCGCGCCGGCGATCAGGTCGCGCGCGTCATCGACGCCGCGGTTGCTCGCGCCATCGATCTCGATGACATCCATGTCCTGGCCGCGCATGATGGCGTCCTCGACCTGGGTGCGCTCGGTGAGCTGCTCGGTGGCGTTGAGCGCTCGCGCGAAGATGCGCGCCATGCTGGTCTTGCCCACGCCGCGCGTGCCGCAAAAGAGGTACGCGTGTGCAGTGCGGCCGAGCCGGATCGCGTTCTGCAGCGTGCGTGCGATCGGTTCCTGCCCCACCACTTCGCCGAAGTCGCGACTGCGGTAGCGGCGTGCCAGCACCACATAGCCCGATCCGCCTGCGGCCGGCGCCTCCTGCTCGCTTCTCGCCTTCCTTGCCACGGTCGTGCCCTCGTGCGCGGTGCTGTGGTGCCGCGCACGACGCGCGGACGGTTCCGGTGGGTGTCGTCGAGGACGGCCAGGTTGCCGAAGGCCCGAACGCCTTCGCTTATGGCTGCTGCCGTCAAGCCCTGACCAGGTTCACGGGACGCCCGTCCCTCGGGCCCGGCCGTCCTCGGCGACACCGCAAGGAATGGTAGCGACCGCACCACGCCCCCGTACACTCCGTCGATGGAGACGGGTCCGGACTCAAGAGATGCTGAACGCCCCGCGCCCGCCGCGCCTCGCCGCGAGCGATCGTCGCCCGTGCTGCTGGCGGCGCGCCTGCTCTTCGTGG
>VGXJ01000330.1 GCA_016873375.1 Phycisphaerae bacterium | reverse complement strand
CTGCCGCGCGCGCGCAACGATCGGGCTGGATCGCGGAGCACCTCGTCGAGCGCATGGCCCATGGCGACGCTTGACGCGATCTTCGCTGCATCGGTCGCTCAGCACCGAGACCGCGTGGCGATCGATGCCCCCGCAGGCGCGGGTCGCCCAGCCGCATGCGTGACCTACGCGGAACTCGACGCGCGTGCGGAAGGGGTGCGAGCGGCCATCGATCGTGCCATGGGCGCCGGTGCAATGAAACCCCTTGCGGATCGGCAGATCGTGGTCGTCGTGCTGCCGCGAGAGGGCGTCGAGGTGTACGCCGCGCAACTCGGCATCGTTCGTGGTGGGCGTGCGTGGTGCTGCTTGGATCCGGTCCATCCCGATGGGTATCTCGCCTCGGTGATCGCCAGTGTTGCACCGGTGCTGGTCATCACCGATCATCGACATGCCGATCGCTTGCGTGGCATGGTTGGGTCGATCCCCGTGCTCGACGCGCAGACGATCGAGGCGAAAGTCGATGGAGAGCCGCCGTGCGCGTCACCTGATGGTTTGGCCTACATCATTTCGACGAGCGGCACGACGGGTGCGCCCAAGGGCGTGATGGTGCGGCATGCATCGATCACGGCGCTCGTCGAGGCCGATCGTGCTCGATTCGGCCTTGGTCCAGGTGACCGAGTGGCGCAGTGCTCGAGCAACGCCTACGACAGTTCGATCGAGGAGACATGGATGGCGCTCGCCGTGGGCGCCACGCTCGTCCCGGTTGATGATGAGGTGGTGCGATCCGGGCCTGACCTGCCGTCGTGGCTTCGGGCGCAGCGGATCACGGCGTTCTGCCCACCGCCCACGCTGCTGCGGGCGATGGGTGTCGAGGATCCTGCGCGAGCACTGCCCGCGTTGCGCTTGGTCTACGTCGGCGGCGAGCCGTTGCCGCAGGACATCAGCGATCTGTGGAGCGCAGCGCTCTGGCTCGAGAACGGCTACGGCCCGACCGAATGCACCGTGACCTGCACGCGTGGCCGGATGCAGCCGGGGGTGCCTGTGCATCTTGGGGATGCCGTTCCGGGAAGCCGCGCGATCATCGTGAGAGAAGACGGTGCCGAGACCAGCGACGGCGAGGAAGGCGAACTCTGGATGGCGGGGCAGTGCCTTGCCGACGGGTACCTGCGGCAGCCGGCGCTGACGGACGAGCGTTTCGTCGTCGATCCCCGCCATGGCCGCGTGTACCGGACTGGTGATCTGGTGCGTCGATCGCAGGGCGCGATCGAGTACCTCGGTCGGGTCGATGCGCAGGTGAAGGTGCGCGGCCACCGCGTCGAGCTCGGTGCGGTCGAGGCGTGCCTGGCTCGTGCGCCCGGCGTGCGCGAGGCCGCGTGCGCGCTGGTGGGCGAGGGCAGCGGCGCGCGGCTCGCTGGCGTTGTCGTCGGCGAGGCGGTCGATCTGGACGAGGTTCTGGAGTGCGCACGACGAGCGCTTCCGCCAGCGATGGTGCCGGCGTTCCTGCGCGTGGCTTCGTCGCTGCCAAGGATGGTGAGCGGCAAGATCGATCGGCGTGCCGTTGCGAGCCTGCTCGCGGACGAAGGGGTCGACACCCAGCGGTGGGATGACCAGGCCCGTGATCCAGCTCGACCGATGGTCGAGCGTGTCGCGGCGTGCGCAGCTGCGGCGGTCAGCGCCGGCGACCTGCCGACTGCCGGCGCGCACTTCTTCGCCGACCTTGGTGGCGACTCGCTGCGCGCCGTGGACCTAGTGCTTCGCATCCGTCGATCGATCGGCCTCGAGGCGACAGTGCGCATGGTCTACGACGAGCCGACGATCGGGGGACTGGCGAAGCGCGTGCTGAGTGCCGTGGCGGCCGAGCGCGCTGTGTCGCACGCCGTGGTCAGGGTGCCCATGCGCCGCAAGCTGACGGCGTGGTCCGTGCAGGGAGCCTCGCTTGGACTTGGTGCCGTGCTGGCCGGGACCGTGGGCGCATGGCTTGCATTCCGGGGCGTGCCGGTGGCGGTTGAGTCGGTTGGCCTGATCGGCGCGGCCATGATGGCACCGGTGGCGTGGGGTATGGCGCGTCTCGCGTGGTTCCCTGCATCGATCATGTGCACGCTGATCGCGAAGCGAGTGCTCATCGGGCGCTATGAGCCCGGATGGGTTCCCGCGTGGAGCAGCCG
>VGXJ01000329.1 GCA_016873375.1 Phycisphaerae bacterium | reverse complement strand
GATGAGCTTCTTGGGCTGCACGGGACTGCGTTCCCCGAGCGCCAGCATGAAAGGCGCGAGGCGTTCGCGCGGGGCGATCTGGGCGCCGCGCTCGAGCAATGGGGCAGGAATGATCGCGCCGAGCGCTCCGCGCTTCAAGCGCTGATCGCCGGCAGGTCACCCGAGCAGGCCGTGCGCTCGGAGGGAGGCATCGTGCGCGACTTCTGGATCGCCGCGCTCCAATCAGCGGTCTTCAACCGCACGGTGCTGCGTCGGCTCGAGGCGGGAACGCTGGGCACGCTGCTCGATGGCGACCGCGCGTACCACCACCGCAGTGGGCGCTCGTTCCGCATCGATGCGCCCATGCTTGAGGAAGGTTCCGATGTGCTGCCGCGGCTGCACGCGTTCGAACTCTCGCCGAGCGGGCTCATGCCGGGCCGCGACTTCGCTCCCGCAGAGGGTGTGCCGGGCGAGATCGAGCGTGCTGCATGCGCTGACTTCAGGATCAACCACGCGGCCTTTGCCGACGGTGCGCTCGCACCAACCGGGACACGCCGTCCGTTACGCGTGTCAGTGACGAACGCGCAGTGCGAGGGCGGCTTCGACGAGCACGGTCCGTACATCCGCGTGGCGTTCGACCTGCCTGCGGGTGCGTTCGCGACCGTGGTGCTGCAGGAGTTGCTGGGCGACCAGATGACCGAAGGCGCCGCGCAGGACCGCGCTGCGAGACTTGAACCCTCCGATCCTGCAATCTCGACCCCCGAACGTGACTTCGGAGTGATGTGAACGAGGAGCTTTTTGCGCGATTGCGTTCGTGGCGGGACGTCGCGCTCGTCCTCCCGCGACCTCGGGTCCCGGCCGCGCGGACGCTCCGGACGAGCGCACGACATTTGATGAACGCGGTCGCTTGGGACGATCTCGACCGTTCTCGTGGGTGTTCAGTTGCTGCGATCGAACGAGGTTCGCTCTGTCATGCGGCCGTCGCGGAAAAGGGGCGCGGCATGCCTCGCCGAGCGAGTTCCGCAGCCTGCGAGGAAAGCTGGCGCGCAGTGCCAGTCAGTGACCACGAAGTGACATCCGCGCCAGTTTCTGAGCAGGCGAGGACTGTCTGAGCGAACGAGGCATGCCGGCGCCCCAACGGAGCGACGGCCGCACAGCAACGGCAAGCACGCAGCGCACGGAAACGCCGGCCCCCCCGCGCGGTCAATCGTCGTGGTCGTCGTCTTCGTCGGCGACGAAAGGGAATGCCTGCGGCGCGGCGCCGCTTGAGGCGCGTTCGATCACGGACTCGGCGACCCAGATCTGGGCGCGCCCATCGGCGCACAGCGCGAGCGCATCACTCGGCCGGCAATCGAGCGCCACGGGCCCCTGCGCCGTGTCCAGCGTGAGCACTGCGTGGAAGGTGCCTTCGCGCAAGTCGACGATGTCCACCCGTGCAAGGCGCGCACCAAGTTCGGTGATGACCTGGTCGAGCAGGTCATGCGTCTGCGGCCGCTCGGGCTCCTCGCCCTTGAGGCGCCGTTCGATCGCATAGGCCTCGGGCAAGCCAATGACGATCGGGAACGAGCGGCCCGAAGCAACATCGCGCAGTTCCACCACCTGCATGTCGGCCATCTCGCGGATCAGGATCCTGCTGAGTTCAACACGGATCGGCGTGGCCGGTTCGGCGCTGCTCAATCCGGGCTCCACGAACTCAGCAATGCTCCCAGGTCCGATCCACCGATCTCGCAATCGCCGTCCAAGTCGCCCGGGCACGAAGCGCACGACGCACATGGACCCCAGCCCGCGAGGATGATGCCGAGATCCGCGCCGTCGACATCGCCGTCGCCGTTTAGATCGCCCGGAGGGGGCGCGAGCGATGCAGCCATCGCCACGGCGGCGCCAGCATCAAGTCGACCCGCTCCCGTGAATTCATCGACTCCTGCAGGCGACATGTCGACGCTGGTTGCGGCGAGGATCGACCTGACCTGGGCATTGGTGAGGGCCGGGTTCGCCGCAAGCATGAGCACCACGGCACCAGAGACATGCGGCGTGGCCATACTGGTTCCGCTCCGCGAGATCACCCCGCCCGCAGTGGTCAGGCTGAGCACGTTTTCACCCGGAGCGGCCAAATCCACTTCGGCACCATAGTTCGAGTTCACCCAGCGAAGGTTGGCATGGGTCGATG
>VGXJ01000328.1 GCA_016873375.1 Phycisphaerae bacterium | reverse complement strand
TGGCACCGAGGTTGGCGTAGCCCAAGCCGAGCGTGCGGTACTTCCAGCTGCGTTCGGCGATCTCGCGGCTGGGGAAGCTCGCCATCAGGACGCTGATCTCGAGAACCATGGTCCAGACATCGATCGCATGCTCGAAGCCCGCGATGTCGAAGGTCTTCGACTCGGCGTCGTAGAACTTCATCAGGTTGATCGACGCCAGGTTGCAGGCCGTGTTGTCGAGGAACATGTACTCGCTGCACGGATTGCTGGCATTGATGCGCCCGCCTTCGGGGCAGGTGTGCCAGGCGTTGATCGTGGTGTCGTACTGCAGGCCGGGATCGGCGCAGCGCCACGCGGCGTAGCAGATCTGGTCCCACAGTGCCGAAGCCTTCAGCGTCTTGGCCGCCTTGCCGTCCATGCGGCGCGTGAGCGACCAGTCGGTGTCGGCGTCGACGGCATCGAAGAACTCGTCCGACAGGCGGATGGAGTTGTTGGAGTTCTGGCCGCTGACGGTGTAGTAGGCCTCGCCGTTGAAGTCGTAGTCGAGCTTGAGGCCCATGTCCTTGGCCAGGTCCTGCTGGTCCTTGGGCAGTTGCTTCATGCCCTCGACGAGCGCGGCGACCTTGAGCTCCTCGCGGACCTTCCAGTTGACGAACGCCTCGATGTCCGGGTGATCCACATCCAGGCAGACCATCTTGGCCGCGCGGCGCGTGGTGCCGCCGGACTTGATCGCGCCCGCGGCTCGGTCGCCGATCTTGAGGAAGCTCATCAGGCCGGAGCTGCGGCCGCCGCCGGAGAGCGGCTCGTTCTCGCCGCGGAGGCGGCTGAAGTTCGTGCCCGTTCCCGAGCCGTACTTGAACAGGCGCGCCTCGCGGACCCAGAGGTCCATGATGCCACCTTCGTTGACGAGGTCATCGCTGACCGACTGGATGAAGCATGCGTGAGGCTGCGGGTGCGTGTAGGCATCCTTGGCGAGCGACAGCGCACCGGTGAGGTGATCCGCGACCCAGTGGCCCTGCGCAGGGCTGTTGATGCCATACGCCCAGTTCAGGCCGGTGTTGAACCACTGCGGGCTGTTGGGCGCCGCCATCTGCGTGATGAGCATGTAGCTCAGCTCGTCGTAGAAGGCCTGAGCGTCGTCGGTCGAATCGAAGTAACCGTGCTGCTGGCCCCAGTGCGCCCAGCAGCCTGCGAGGCGGTGCACCACCTGGCGCACGCTCTTCTCGGGTCCGAAGGCGGGCTTGCCATCCTTGACGACCGGGACGCCGTCCTGGTCGAACTGGGGCACGCCGGCCTTGCGGAAGTACTTGCTGACCACGATGTCGGTGGCGAGCTGGCTCCATTCTTTCGGGATCTCAGCGTCATTCATCTCGAAGACGACTGAGCCGTCGGCGTTGTAGATCTTGCTGGTGCGCGTGGTCCATTCAATGGTGCTGTACACATCGCGCTTACCGTCGGTGAATCGTCGATTGATCTTCATGGCTTCCTACCTTGCGTCCGTGCGTTGCTGGAACTGTGCACTCCGTGCGTTTGGGCTGACTCGTGAGGCGTGACGTCCTGGGGCCGGCAGTGCCGGCCCCGGGACACAGAATTCAATGTCCCTGGAAGGGGAGACCGTCCACCCTGGGCAGCGTGAGGCCGCCCTGGTCCTGGTACTTGCCGCCCTTGTCGGCATAGGAGACCGCGCAGACCCGATCGGCCTTGAGGAAGATCATCTGAGCGATGCCCTCGTTGGCGTAGATCTTGGCGGGAAGGGGAGTGGTGTTGGAAATCTCGATGGTGACCTTGCCGCGCCATTCGGGCTCGAGCGGGGTCACATTCACGATGATGCCGCAGCGGGCATAGGTGCTCTTGCCGACGCAGATCGCGAGCACATCGCGAGGCACGTCGAAGACCTCGATCGTCTCGGCGAGAGCGAAGGAATTCGGCGGGATCAGGATGTGATCCTTGCCGGTCTGCGCCGTGTCGATCGTGATGAAGAGGTCGTTGGTGAAGTTCTTGGGATCGACGATCGCCACGCCGCCCGAGGTGGCGTTGGTGAAGATCTTGAACTTGGTGCCGACGCGAACGTCGTACCCGTAACTTGAGACTCCGTAGGAGACGGTGCCCGGGCGCTTGACGTTCTCGGCGAACGGCTCGATGGGGACGCATTCCCGGATCTGGGTGTCACAGAGCACTGCCATGG
>VGXJ01000327.1 GCA_016873375.1 Phycisphaerae bacterium | reverse complement strand
GTCGAGCGTGTCGCGGCGTGCGCAGCTGCGGCGGTCGGCGCCGGCGACCTGCCGACTGCCGGCGCGCACTTCTTCGCCGACCTTGGTGGCGACTCGCTGCGCGCCGTGGACCTAGTGCTTCGCATCCGTCGATCGATCGGCCTCGAGGCGACGGTGCGCATGGTCTACGACGAGCCGACGATCGGGGGACTGGCGAAGCGCGTGCTGGGTGCCGTGGCGGCCGAGCGCGCTGTGTCGCACGCCGTGGTCAGGGTGCCGATGCGCCGCAAGCTGACGGCGTGGTCCGTGCAGGGAGCCTTGCTTGGACTTGGTGCCGTGCTGGCCGGGACCGTGGGCGCATGGCTTGCATTCCGGGGCGTGCCGGTGGCGGTTGAGTCGGTTGGCCTGATCGGCGCGGCCATGATGGCGCCGGTTGCGTGGGGCGTTGCGCGACTCGCGTGGTTCCCCGCATCGATCATGTGCACGCTGATCGCGAAGCGAGTGCTCATCGGGCGCTATGAGCCCGGATGGGTTCCCGCGTGGAGCAGCCGCCATGTGCGCGAGTGGATCGTCGAGCAGGTCGGCGGCACGATTCCATGGTCGATCGCCGAGGGTACCGCATTGACCGCGTGGGGACTGCGTCGACTCGGCGCGCGCGTGGGGCGAGATGTGCACGTGCATCGCGGCGTGAATGTGCTGCGCAGCGGATGGGATCTTCTTGAGATTGGTGATGGCGTCACGCTCTGCCAGGACGCGGCGGTCTTGGTGTCGAGGATCGATTGCGGGGGCGTCGAGCATGGCCGCGTGGCCATCGGTGATGGGGCAACGATCGGCGTGCGAGCGACGGTTGAGCCGGGCGTGATGATTGGTGACGGAGCCGAGCTTGCGCCGCTCACGACGGTGCGGGCTGGTGCGAGCGTGCCGGCCGGTGTGCGATGGGATGGCGTACCGGGCGGCGTGGCCGGTCCTGCCGCAGGGGGCGTGGCCGTGGTGCGCGACGACCTGGGACCGACCGGCCACGCGGCGGCCTTGCTCACCGCTCGGGCGATGAGTCAGCTGGCCACCGGCGTCATCGCTGCAGGCTCGTGCATCGTGGTGGAGTTCGCACTGGGCGGTGCCCTGTCGGCGTGGCTTCGATCGCCGACAGGATCGTGGTCGCTGCTTGCCGCGGCCTGCGGTGCAGCCGCGCTTGCCGTGCCGCTCTGGCTGCTCGCGGCGGCGATGGCACTGCGCTGCACTGGTGCGATCAAGCCCGGCGTGCACGCCATGCATGGCATGACGGCGCTGCGGATCTGGTGGCGCACCGGCGTGGTCGAGTCCGCTGGGCGTTGGATCAGTGGCACGCTCTTCTGGCCGATGTGGCTCCGGCTGGCCGGCATGCGGATCGGCCGAGACACCGAGGTGAGCTCGATCATCGATTGCCTGCCCGAGAGCGTGTCGATCGGGCAGGGGTGCTTCTTCGCCGATGGGATCTACTTCGCGAGCCCTGAGTGGTCGCGCGGAACGGTGACGGTCGCCACGACGAGCCTGGGCGACGAGACCTTCGTGGGCAATCACGCTGTGGTGCCTGCGGGCGTTGCCTATCCCCACCGGATGTTCGTCGGCGTTTCGACGGTCGCTCCGTCGGGCTCGAAGGATGGCGATGGATGGTTCGGCGTGCCGCCGATGCGCTTGTCGCGTCGCGACGTCGTGATAGTCGATCGAAGCCTGACGCACGACCCGGGCGTGCTGCAGCGGATCAATCGATGGTCGTGGGAATCCGCGCGCTGCCTGGCTGTGGTGCCTGCGGTCGTCGGCGGCGCGGTCTGGCTCGAGGTCGCAGCGCGAGGTTCGGGCGACCTGTCCGCGATGGCCCTGTGGGGCACGATTGCTTCTCTCGCCGCGTGGACGTGGCTCGTCGTCTTCGGTCTTGCCGCCAAGTGGATCCTGCTCGGCCGCGTGCGGCCCGGACAGCACGGGCTGTGGAGCTGCTGGTGCAGCCGGTGGGATTACCTCTATGTGTTGTGGTGGTTCAGTGCGCGCGTGGCGCTCGCCCGCGTCAACGGCACACCGATCCTGGCGTGGTGCCTTCGTGCTGCGGGTACGCGCATCGGTCGTGATGTGATGCTCGGGCCCGGTGCGACGCAGATCGTCGACCCCGACATGCTCTCGTACGGTGATCGATCGGCCATCGCCTGCTATCCGCA
>VGXJ01000326.1 GCA_016873375.1 Phycisphaerae bacterium | reverse complement strand
GGGCGGCAAGACGATCACCGGCCAGGTCATGAACCTCGAGTCTGGCGTTGTCGGTGCCGCGCTCTTCGGCGATCCCACCCTCGTGCGCGAAGGCGACACCGTCAAGGCGACCGGTCGCCTACTCGAAGTGCCCGTCGGCCCCGAGCTCCTCGGTCGCGTGGTCGATCCGCTTGGCAACGCCATCGATGGTGGCGCGCCCATCAAGACCGCGCAGACCGGCAAGGTCGACATCGTCGCCCCCGGCATCAGCAAGCGTCAGCCCGTGAAGGAGCCGCTGCAGTTTGGCATCAAGGCCGTCGACAGCATGATCCCCGTCGGCCGTGGCCAGCGCGAGCTCGTCATCGGCGACCGCAAGACCGGCAAGACCGCCGTCTGCCTTGACTGCATCATCAACCAGAAGAAGTACTGGGGCACCCCCGACGCGGTGGTGTGCATCTACGTCGCCGTCGGCCAGAAGGAGTCGACCATCGCCGGCGTCGTCGAGACGCTGAAGAAGAACGGCGCCCTCGACTACACCATCATCGTGGCCGCAGGCGCCAGCTCCAGCGCCCCGATGCAGTACATCGCGCCCTACGCCGGCTGCGCGATGGGCGAGTACTTCATGTGGAAGGGCAAGGACGCGGGCTACACCGGTCCCAAGCATGTGCTCTGCGTGTACGACGACTTGTCGAAGCAGGCCGTGGCCTACCGCGAACTCTCGCTGCTCCTGCGCCGCCCGCCGGGCCGCGAGGCGTACCCCGGCGACGTCTTCTACCTGCACAGCCGCCTGCTCGAGCGCGCCACCAAGCTCAGCGCCGAGAACGGCGCGGGCTCGCTGACCGCGCTGCCGATCATCGAGACGCAGGAAGGCGACGTGTCGGCGTACATCCCGACCAACGTCATCTCCATCACCGACGGCCAGATCTACCTGCAGCCTGAACTCTTCGCAGCCGGCGTGCGCCCCGCGATCAACGTGGGCATCTCGGTGAGCCGCGTGGGCGGCAATGCGCAGATCAAGGCGATGAAGGAAGTCGCCGGCTCGCTGCGTCTTGACCTTGCGGCGTACCGCGAGCTCGAGGCGTTCGCGCAGCTCGGCACCGAACTCGACGCCGCCAGCCAGCGCCAGCTCGATCGCGGTGCGCGCATGGTGGAACTGCTCAAGCAGGGCCAGTACACCCCGTTCGACGTCATCGACCAGTGCCTGGGCATCTTCGCTGCCAGCAAGGGCGTCATGGACGATGTCCCGGTGGCCAAGGTCCGCCAGTTCGAAGTCGATCTCCTGGCGTGGTTCCAGGGTGGCGGCAGCGCGCTGCGTGCCAAGCTCGCCGAGAAGAAGTCGTTCAAGGGCATGGAGGACGAATTCGTCGCCGCCATGAAGCAGTTCAAGACCGGCTGGCGCGCCTGATCGCGCTGTCCGTCGGTCCGTGCCCACCGTTGCGTTCGCAGCATCGGCACGCAATCAGGACCATTGCTTGACCCGAAGCCGCCGCGCCCTGCGCGGCGGTTTTCGTTGGCGTGGCGCCGCATGGCCACGCGAGCGACCGGAAGGGTCCTTGTACAACGCAGCGCGGGCCGGGCCCCTCCCTCAGGGCCCGACCCGCGCGGTATGCGTGGCGATGGAGTGGAGCGATCAGTCGTCGGTGTCTTCGGTCTCGTCTCTGGCCTCGACGCAAGGCGTGGCGCCATCGGACTCGCCATCGTCACCTGCCTCGAGCGCTTGCATGCGCTGCCAGTCTTCCATGGTGATGAGGACTTCACGCGCCACCGAACCCTTGTGGTCGCTGAGGATCCCCGCCGCCCCCATCTGGTCCACGAGCCGGCTGGCGCGTCCATAGCCGATGGCGAGGCGGCGCTGCAGCAGGCTCACGCTGCCTCGGCCGGTCTCGATGATGATCTCGACGGCGCGGTCGAACATCGGATCACGCTCGGCGCTGAACTCGCCGGTCTGCTCGGTGTCCCCAGCCGTCTGGGCCTCGGCCTGGCTGCGGATCGCCACCAGCGATCGTTCGAAGCTCGGCTGCGCCACATCCTTGAGGAAGCGCGTGACGGAACGGATCTCGTTGTCGGTGACCAAGGTGCCCTGGCAGCGCCTGAGATCGCTGCTCGATGGGGTGACGACCATCATGTCGCCCTGCCCAAGCAGGAGTTCCGCACCCTTCTGGTCGAGCACGATGCGGCTGTCCATGCC
>VGXJ01000325.1 GCA_016873375.1 Phycisphaerae bacterium | reverse complement strand
CAGCAAGCATGACGCGTCGCTCGACCGCCTGTCCGATTAAGAACCGTTGATAGGGCCTTGGCACAGTTGGTGACTTTACAAAGCCCAGTTTCAAGTCTTGCTCAAAGGCCGCGTCACTCTCCATGTTGAGCGGGTCGGCGCCATCAAGAACCAGCTGCATGAACGGATTGATCTTCGGAGGCATCAGCCCCGCAGCCGATTCCATCACAAGTTTGCGAACCGAATTGGGATACGCCGCTGCGTAAGCAGCGGCGAATGCACCGCTCATCGAATGGCCATGGACATCCACTATGCCGAGATTCGTAGCGACACGGAACGCCTCGATCCATTGGATGTAGCCATCCGCATCGAGCGGCTTGGCATCCGGCGGGAAAGGGTTTTCGCCAAACCCAGGCAGATCAGGCGCCACAACGCGGCGCGACGGCAACAAGCAGCGAAAATGAGGAATCATGTCATCCTTGGTCGCATTCCAGCCATGGAGCACCAGCACGGGAACTCTTTCCAACGCTAGGGGATCGCTCGGGCTGCCGCCGGACAAGAATGGGACGGTCCGCCCGTCCACTTGGACGCGTTCGAGTCGGACGCCAGTCATCACTCGCTCGATGGTTGTCAAAGCCGCGGCAAACCCACTCGGCCAGTTCCAAAGGACCGCTCCACCGACGAGGATCGCACCGCCTACGACCAGCATGGTGAGCAGAGTGCGTCGAAGCAGCAGTGAAAGCGGTCTAGTCCTGGTCGTTGTCTCTTCGGAACTCATCAGCCAAGGGTATCAAGGCATGCGTCGTCCATCAATCGCTGCGAAGGAGTGAAAGCAACGCCTCCAGCTTCGCGCCGGCTTGATCATCACTCCTTGCGCTGAGACAGTGCCCCGCCGGCCGATATGACCGCTGCGCTGGACACACCCAAGCCGCTCGCCGACGGAAACCCCGTCGAGGCGCCGGATGCCGCATCAGGCATGAAGCCCGTGCTGCCGAGCAAGGTGATCGTGACCACCAAGCCCAGCGCGTTGGTCTCGACGCTGGGCAGGCCCGCGCTCAAGCAGGTTGCCGCCGGTGTCTCGGGAGTCACCAACGCCAACACGGTCATCCTCAAGACCACGACTCCGGCAGCATGGTGGACCTTGATCTCCGGTCGTTGGTTCACGGCGAGCGACCTCAAGGGGCCTTGGACCTACAGTGCGCGATCGCAACTGCCGCCGTCCTTCCGCTCGCTGCCCAAGACCGGCCGCTTGGCCGCCGCTGAGCGCACGCTGCCTTCACATGACAAGCGCCGTCGTCCTCTTCGGGCGACGGCGCTGTTGTTTGAATCAGCGGTGATCGTGCGGCGCGACGCCGCGGGGTTCACTCGACGACGACGGTCACGCTGCGCTGGTCGGCGGGAGCCTGGCCCTTCTCCCACGAGCGCGCGAGGGCGAAGTCAAGCGTGATCGCACCAGCCTGCTTGCCGGTGATCTCGAAGATCCAGTTCGCGGGGCCACCGGGCGTGCCGGCCTTGACGGGTTCGACCTTGCCTTCACCGGTCGACCAGTCGAAGTCAGATGTCACGAACGAAGGCGTCGCGCCCGCTGTCGCTGAGCTGTTGGCGCCCTCGCGCCAGCCTGTGAGCCGCCACTCGAAGCCCGTGCCCGACGCAGCCTCCAGCTCAAGTCGAACCTGGTGACCGACCTTGGTGGCGATCGCGGTGTTCTTTTCGAGCTTCACATCTTCCGTGCCATCGCCGGTGACGGCTTCGCGGATGCGGCAGATCATGCGACGCTGCGGAAGGATCGGTTCGTTGCCAGTGATGGTCTTGGGCTGGTTGCCCCCGCAGCCGGAGAACAGCAGCGATGTCGACGCGGTGGCGAGGAGCAGGATGATGGTGGTGGTGGTACGCATGGGGCGGAAGTGTAGAGGGCCGCATGGACTTGCACCGCTTATACGGTACCGTTGCCTCTTCGCTCGGACCCGAAGCACTCAGGAGCACTCGATCATGGCATCGGCCCATTGCTGGACCATCACGCTGACCGCGGCCCTCGCCCAGAGCGTGATGGCGCAGTGCCCGGGCAACGTCATCGAGATGGCGGATGACGCCGTCAACGGTGCTGATCTGGCGCAGGTCCTCTCGCGCTGGGGATCGTGTGGCGAGTGCGCTGCCGATCTGAACGGTGACGGGCAGGTCAATGGCATCGACATTT
>VGXJ01000324.1 GCA_016873375.1 Phycisphaerae bacterium | reverse complement strand
GTGGCAAGGCAGGGATCACGGTGACGGTCCCGTGGGACTCGTGGGACGCCGGGCCGTGCTGGGCGCTGGTGTCGCGGTCGCCGCGCTCGGCAGCGCCGCTTTTGGGGCGCGCCAGGATCCTCAGGCTGCGGCCAAGCCCGTCGCTCTGGATCCCAAGCCGCTGCGGATCTCGCTCGCCCAGTGGAGCCTGCACAAGTCGCTCTTCGCGGGTGCGGTGAAACCCCTTGATTTCCCGCTCGTTGCCGCGCGCGACCATGGGATCCGCGGCGTCGAGTATGTCAACAGCTTCTACAGGGACCTGGTCGGCAAGGAGGGCTTCGCCGAGGACCTTCGCCGGCGCTGCGCGGATGCCGAGGTGACGAGCGTGCTCATCATGTGCGATGGCGAGGGTGCGCTGGGCGACCCCGACGAGGCCAAGCGCGCGAAGGCCGTCGACAACCACCGGAAGTGGCTCGATCTTGCCAAGCACTTGGGCTGCCACTCGATCCGTGTGAACGCGCAGAGCGAGGGCAAGCGCGCCGAGCAGGCACGGCTGAGCGCCGACGGCCTGCGACGGCTCGCGGAACTGGCCAAGCCGCTCGGGCTGAGCGTCATCGTCGAGAATCACGGCGGGCTGTCGAGCCGTGGAGATTGGCTCGCAGGGGTGATCAAGTCAGTCGGCATGGCCAACTGCGGCACGCTGCCGGACTTCGGCAACTTCTACGAGTACGACCGGTACAAGGGTGTCGAGGACCTGATGCCGTTCGCCAAGGCCGTGAGCGCCAAGAGCTACGACTTCGATGCGCAGGGGAACGAAACGAAGATCGACTATCCGCGAATGCTCGGGCTGGTCCGTGCTGCCGGGTACTCCGGGTGGGTCGGGATCGAGTACGAGGGCGGCAGGCTGTCGGAGCCCGATGGCATCAAGGCAACGAAGGAACTTCTGGCGCGATTGGGCTGTGGAGCCTGAGGCACCCTGTCTTACACTCAAGGGGCTCAATGACAAGCACCATGACCGAACCGAAGTCCACCACGCGCAGCGCCAGCACGACCGGTGCGATCCTCGTCACTGGTGCCGGCGGCGAGATGGGCCACGCACTCCTCAAGCACCTCCACGGGCAGTGGGGCGGCCAGCGCGAGATCGTCTCGATCGATCTTCGCGAACTGCACGGCGAAGCCGCCGCCGCATCGACCCACTCCTACTGCGGCAGCGTGGCCGATGCCGAGTTCGTGCAGGCGCTCGCCTCCAAGCATGACATCGGCGAGGTCTGGCACCTTGCAGCGCTGCTCTCCTCGAGCGGCGAGCGCAATCCGGAACTGGCGCTCTCGGTCAATGTGATGGGCAGCTGCACGCTCCTGAAACTGGCTGCCGATTCCGCGCGCCGCCGTGACCATGACGTGCTCTTCATGTTCCCGAGCACGATCGCTGCGTATGGCGTCGAGTCGCTCGTGGCCAAGATCGCTGCAGGCGCGGTCAGCGAGGATGAGTGCGGCGATCCCATCACGATGTACGGGCTGAACAAGCGTGCTGTCGAGGAGATGGGCCGCTATTACATGCTCCACTACAGGCTGCTCGATGCCGATCGCGGCGATGCCCGGGTCGACTTCCGGTCGATCCGCTTTCCCGGCATCATTTCCGCGGACACGGTACCGATGGGTGGAACGAGCGACTACGGCCCTGAGATGCTCCATGCCGCGGCGCAGGGCAAGCCGTACTCGTGCTTCGTGCGTCCCGATGCGCAGATCTCGTTCATGACCATGCCCGATGCCGTGCGTGCGCTGGTGCACCTGGCGCAGGCGCCGCGGTCGCGTCTCTCGCGACAGATCTACAACGTCACCGCATTCGCGCCCACGGCTGCGCAGATGGAAGCGAAGGTGCGCGAGTTCTTCCCGCGTGCCGAGATCAGCTACGCACCCGTCGAGGCACGCCAACGCATCGTCGACAGCTGGCCAATGGACCTGGACGACTCCGCCGCCCGCCGTGACTGGGGCTGGTCGCCGACGCATGGCTTCGATGAGGCCTTCCGTGACTATCTCGTGCCGGCCGTGCGGGCTCGCTACGGCTGACTGTGCACCAAGCTGCGGGAAGTTGGCCCAGTCGCAAGCTCGCTCGGCGCCGGGCCGCCGCTTCCTCGACCGCTAGAATCCGAGCATGACGACCTTGGCTGTGAATGCCTTTGAATCCCGGACCGAAACGATCCTGACGGGCCTGCGTGAGAGCGGCCAGCTCAAGATCCTGCAGACG
>VGXJ01000323.1 GCA_016873375.1 Phycisphaerae bacterium | reverse complement strand
CGGCAAGGCTGTCGATCCTGATGCGCTCGCGCGCGCATGGCGAGGCCGGGGCAGGCGCGCGTGGACGGTCTTCATGCTGCGTCACGGCACCATGCTGCGTGCATTCGCAACCGAACCGATCATGATCATGTGATGTCACGCAGCGGGCATCAGCCGGCAGCGCACGGGATGCACCTGCGCCCCGCGTTCGAGGCGCTCACGCGGGCTTCTTGAGCGCTGCAGCAGGATCGGATGGCGAGACTGGCGGCGCCACGAGCGGCGCAAGTTCCGCCACGGGAATCGCGGCAAAGACCTTGGCCAGTTCGGGATCGAAGTGCGTCCCGGCGCACCGTGTCACCTCATCAAGCACGTCCTGGACCTGGCGCGCCGGTCGGTAGAAGCGCGCGCTCGTCATCGCATCGAAGGCATCGGCGATGCCGACGACGCGGCCGAGGATGCTGATCTGGTCGCCACCGAGCGCGAAGGGATAGCCCTTGCCGTCCCAGCGTTCGTGGTGCTGGCGCACGCCGGGCAGCACTTCGCGCAGCTGCGGAATGTCCATGAGGATCGAGTGGCCGATGTCCGGGTGCTGCTTGATGAACGCGAACTCATCCTCGTCGAGGCGCGAGGGCTTGCGCAGCACGGCCTCGGGCACGCCGATCTTGCCGATGTCGTGCACGAGCCCGCACGTGCGGGCCATGTCGATGAAGTGATCGCCCAAGCCGGCCTTTCGGGCGAGCAAGGCGCTGAACGCGCTCACCCGATCGGAGTGGCCGCGGGTGTACGGATCCTTGGCATCGATCGCGGCGATGAGTGCGCGCATGGTGCCGCCGAACATCTCGCGCTGCTCAAGGTCCATGCGCAGCTGCATGCGCAGGCGCGCCAGGTTCGCGAGGGCAAGGGCCGCGAAGTGCCCGAGCGCGCTGGCGAAGCTGACGGCCTCTTCCATGTGCGTGGCACCGCGCTGGCCGCGGCAGTCGAGGTACATCCAGCCATAGAAGACGCCCGAGTGCAGCACCGGCACGGACACCGCTTGCTGCACATCGAGGTACTGCAGGCTCGCGTTCAGCGTGGCGGCCGTGTTGGCCTCGCCGCTGAAGACGCACACATGCTCGCGCGAGCGTCGCAGCAGGCTGCGGCTCACGAGCAGGTTGCCCTTCGCATCGCGGATCTCGCCTTCGCTCGCCAGGACATCGATGAAGCCTTCGCGCGCGCCCGGACGCAGGAAGCCGACGTTGGTGAAGCCTGTGGCGTGCACAAGCGCGCTCACGGCCGAGCGCGCCACCTGCTCGTCGGTATGCGCCGCGGTCATGCGTTCGCCGGCGGAGAGCAGCTGCAGGAGGAAGGTCTGCGCGAGCGCCTCGGGCTTCGCGACCGTCGCCGCCTGCACACGGCCATCGGCATCATCGTCGGCGACGCGCGCGGCGTGGGCGCCCAGGCGCGTCTCCTGGTCGCTCATGACCTGCAGCACGTAAGGCTTGATCTCCAGGCGATCCTCGGGCTCGATGCGGACCTCGGAGTGCGGCTGCAGCAATGCGCCGTTCACGATGGTGCCGGCCGTGCTGCCCAGGTCGCGCAGGCGCCAGTGGCCCGAGTGGCCATCGCCGGCTGGGGCCCAGGTCAGTGCGGCATGCCGCCGGCTGACGTTGTTGGACGACAGTCGCAGGTCGGCCTCGGCGGCGCGGCCGATCACGAGCGTGCGGTGCAGGTCAAGCGGGAAGTCGCGCGATGGTTCCGCCGGGCCTTCGACGATCGTGAGCTTCCAGGTGGGCATGGCGTCGCTCACTCATCCGTGGCGGGACCCATCGGATCCCAGATGAGTTCAGCCGTGTTCCAGTCGCCGCTGGGCGTGTTGGGATCGCGCGAGTCCTGCGCGTTGGTGGTGGCCTTCGCGTTCTCGACGAGCCCGACGTGGCAATCGGCGAAGAGCATGTGCCCGCCCTGGAAATGGCGGGCCGCAAAGCGCTTCCAGTCGCACCGGTGCCGGGCGAGGTCCTTGTCGTAGTACACGTCACTCGGCGGGAGCTCATTCTGGTTCGCGCGCATTTCGAGCATGAGGATCGTGCGCGACGAGTCCTTGATCTGCGAAAGACGCACGCTCTTCTTCGCGAGTTCCTGCCCGATGCGGACCGGGTCACTGATCCCCTGCACGTACTCGATGTCGTTGAAGTCGCGGCCGAGGAATGTGTTGTTCAACTGCGAGTTGGGGACGTAGTTGAAATAGAACGCCGAGTACTGGCCGCCGTTGGGTGCCGTG
>VGXJ01000322.1 GCA_016873375.1 Phycisphaerae bacterium | reverse complement strand
CTGCACGCCACGATCGTCGTCATGCTGCGCGCGATGGAAGCCCGCGTGCGCGCGCAACGATGCTGCCCAGCTTGCGGTGCGTCGGGCGTGCACGGACCTGCCTGCGCCGCGTGCGGTGCCCTCGTGCCTGGCTGCACCTGGATGACACCGACCGCGCGATCGCTCGGTGGCGTTCCGGATCGCCACTGGATTCGTGTTGGCCTCGTGCCGGTCGGTGTTGCCGGCATGGTGCTCACCGTCGTCATGGTCGTCTCGATCGCGCTCTCGATCCGTCGCTTCGAGGCCCTGCAGCCGTATCTGGGTTCTGATGTCGATCCCGGCATGCGCTTGGTGCTCGATGCCGTGGCGCTGGCCGTGGCAGCCAGCGCAGGACTCTGGTGGTCTCGCCATGCTTCGCGGCGGATCCGTTCCAGGGAATCCACCGAGTGCCTTGCGTGCGGCCATGACCTCCGCGGCTCTGTGGCTGAATCCGGCGTCGGGCGCTGCAGCGAATGCGCCGAGCCGTTCCGGATGCCTGTGGAAGGTTCCGTGCGGAAGGAAGGCTGACGCGTGAGCATGGTCGATGTGACGGTGATCGGTGGCGGACTCGCGGGGATCGCGTGCGCGCAGTCCGTGCAGGCCCGCGGGCGATCGTGCCTCGTGCTCGAGGCGAGCGATGGCGTCGGCGGCCGTGTGCGCACCGACCGTGTCGACGGCCATCTCGTCGATCGGGGCTTCCAGGTGCTGCTGGATGCGTATCCCGAGCTTCCGCATGCGGTCGATCGATCGTCGCTTGGGCTGCGTCCGTTCATCGCCGGTGCGCACCACCGCACGTGCGATGGCTGGCGCCGCATCACGAATCCGCTGCGTCATCCTGCGCACGCCATCGTCGATGTCATCGCTGGCGGCATGCCATGGTCGGATGCACGCGCCCTCGCGCCGCTCGCCTGGCGTGCATGGCGAGGCGGTTCGCTGCCTTCGCTCAATGCATCCTCCACGCACGCGCTGCTGGCGAACGCCGGCGTAAGCGACGCGACCATCGAATCGTTCCTGCGCCCGTTCTTCGCGGGGGTGTTCCTCGATCCATCGCTCCAAGCCGATGTCGCGGCATTCGGCTTCCGCTTCTCGATGTTCGCCCGCGGCAGCGCCACGCTGCCCGGGCAGGGCATGGGTTCGCTGCCCGTCGCCATGGCGTCGCGCCTCGCGCCTGGCACCATCCGGCTCGGCACACGCGTGCGCAGCATCGATCGATCGGCCTCCGGCTGGACAGCCGATGTCGCTGATGGCCCCATCACTTCGAAGGCGATCGTCGTGGCCACCGATGGCCCATCCACGCGCGCCCTTGTGCCAACGCTGCCCGAGCGGCCGTGGTGCTCCACGATGCAGTTCACCTTCGACCTTGCCCGCGCCGATGCGCCGCGCGCGATGCACAGCCCGATCCTCTTCTTGGATGGTGTTTCGCGCGGGCCGGTCAACCACGCCGCCGCCGTCAGTGCCGTGCAGCCTTCCTACGCGCCAGCAGGCCGCGTGCAGTGGTCGGCCAATGTGGTGGATCCGGCTTGGCTGGCACACGCCGACAGCACGATCGAAGCTGCCGTGCGGGAACAGCTCTGCGGGTGGTTTGGTTCCACGGGGCCGCACTCATGGAAGCTCCTGCGAGCGCAGCGGATCCACCATGCCTTGCCGCGCCAGCACCTCGGCGACCGTCCGCCTGAGGGCACTGCGATGCCAGAGCGTGGTCTCGTCCTCGCGGGCGATCAGGTCAGCGATGCGAGCATCAACGGCGCGATCGCCAGCGGTCGGCATGCTGCGGAACTCGCCGAGCGAGCGCTCACGGGCTGACGCGCGCACTCATGCATCGAAGCCCGCACTCCCGGCATGCCCGGGGCTTCACTTGGTCGCGGCCGGGCTGCCCGTCGTTGGCGCGGCATCCAGTGGCGCCACGGTGACGATCGCCTGGCCCATGTTCGGATCCACGCGATCCGCTCGAACCTCGTAGCGCACGATGCGTCTGTCCTTGGTCAATTCGATGCGGGCATCGTTGCGGTTGCCGTCGGGGCCACGGACCGACCACCCATTGGCCTCGGCCGTGCCGGCGATCGCCTGCGATTGGGCCAGAGCATCGGTCACCTTTCCCCGCGAAACGAAGGTGCCGCGCATGAGCCGGCCATCCTGGCGCTCGACACCGATCGATTGCACGCCCAGCAGGCCGGGGAACTGGGGGATGTCGCTGTCCATGAGCGTGGGCGGGGCCGAGCAGGACGCCACGA
>VGXJ01000321.1 GCA_016873375.1 Phycisphaerae bacterium | reverse complement strand
GGCGAAGTCGGCGGGCAGACCACTTTCCTGGACACCCTTGCAACGCCAGGTGTGACCTACGTGTACCGCGTTCGTGCTTCCACGCCGGCAGGAGTGGGTCCCATGAGTGCTGCCGACACTGGTTCGCGTGCATTGACTGTGGCCACTCCAACCGGTCTCACCGCAACCGATGGGACGCTGACCACCGCCGTGCAGATCAGTTGGACGGGTGTCGTGAATGCGACCAACTACCGTGTCTACCGGGACGGCAATGAGCAGCCGCTCGCAACAACCGCGCAGGCATCGTTCTTCGATACGTCTGCGGTTCCCGGACAGCAGTACACCTACCTGGTGCGGGCGGTGATGGGTGGCACCGCATCTGCGGAGAGCAACAGCGATACGGGCTTCCGAAATCTCTTGCCACCTGCAGGCGTGAGCGCATCCGATGGAACGTTCACGAGCCGAGTGGAAGTGAGTTGGCTGTCGGCGTTGGGTGCAACGCAGTATGAAGTCCTGCGCTCACAAGGCGGCGCAAGCGCTGCGGTGATTGCGACGATCGGAGGGCAGAATGGAAGTCCGCCTCCGCTGGGCTACACGGATGAGTCGGTTGTGCCCGCCGTGCAGTACTCGTACAGCGTTCGAGCGCGCGGCGCTGTTGGTGTAAGCGCTGCGAGCGCGGCGAATGGTGGCCATGCCGGGCTGCCACCACCTGCAGCAGTCAGTGCCACAGACGGCACTCTCGCAGCTGGTGTTCGCGTGACATGGCAGGCATCGGCTGGTGCGACGGGGTACCGAATCTTCCGCAGTTCGGGGGTAGCAACGCCCATCCAGGTTGGATCGGTCACGGCGCCAGTTGTCTCGTTCGATGACAACACGGCTGTGGTCGGCACGCTCTACACCTATGCGGTGCGCTCCGTTGGGGCGCAGGCGGGGAGTCAGAGCGCCTTGAGTTCTGGTGACGGCGGATACCGACTCCTGCCTGCGCCGGTCAATGTGCAGGCGAGCGATGGGACCAGTGCGGCTCACGTGCTCGTGACATGGAGTGCGCTGAGCGGCGCGACCGGGTACCGCGTACTGCGCAGTCAGGCGGGCGGAACGCCGACCATGATTGCGTCGGTTTCTGGCACGACTTCGGTCCAAGATGCGTCTGCCGTCGCGGGTACGGTCTATTCGTACACGGTCCGAGCGATTTTTCAGGCAGGGGAGTCGTTGCCGAGCCAAGCGGACAGCGGGTTCCGTGGGCTTCCGCCACCCACCGTCGTTTCGGCATCGGATGGATCATCGATCTCGCACGTCGAAGTGACATGGGGCTCCGTGCCCGCCGCGACGGAGTACCAAGTGCTTCGAACGCTCGGCAGCGCGCAGCCGACGCAGATCGCGGTGGTCTCCAGTGGCACATCGTTCATCGATGCGAGCGCTCTGCCAGGTGTTGCCTACGCCTACTCAGTCCGCGCCGTGATGCTTGGGACCGTGTCAGCGGCGAGCGTCGCCGATATGGGCTTCCGTCAAGTCATGCCCCCGACTGGGTTGGCGGCGACGGATGGAACGTTCGCGAGCGGTGTGAAACTGACTTGGAGCGCGGCTGCGGGCGCTGCGGGTTACTCCATTGAACGCGCTGGGCAGGGATCATCGAGCGAGCCGCCTGTGCAGATCGCGCAGATCGGCAACAGCCTGACATACACCGATGCGACGGCGCTCGGTGGAACCGTGTACGCGTACACGGTGCGTACGCGTGGCAGTGCGCCAGGCAGCGTGAGTGTGCCGAGTAGCTCCGATACTGGATACCGCCCATTGACCGCGCCGCTTGGTGTGCAGGCTTCCGATGGCACTTCGGCTGAGTCGGTTCAGGTGACGTGGACAACCGTCAATGGAGCGACTTCGTACGACGTCCTTCGTGCGATGGGCGCCGCAACGCCGCAGCCTGTCGTGCAGGGTCTGGCCGGGCCGCCGTTCACAGATTCCACGGCTGCCGCTGGGGTGGCGTTCAACTACTTCGTTCGGGCCGCCAGTGCCGCAGCGACATCACCGTTGAGCCCGCCAAACAGCGGATACCGCCAGGTTGCGGCACCGGTGAATGTGCAGGCAACGGATGGCGTTTCGAGCACAGGTGTGACGGTGACGTGGAATAGCGTTGATGGAGCGGTCGGATACCGCGTCTTCCGTGCGACGCCAGTGGGATCGACCTTCGGGGCGCCGACCCAGATCGCATCGGTCGGAACGGTGCTCACGATGACCGACACGACGGCTGCTCCCGGCATGCTCTGTCAGTACACCGTGCGCGC
>VGXJ01000320.1 GCA_016873375.1 Phycisphaerae bacterium | reverse complement strand
CGTGATCAGCGCCGCATCGACCGGCGTGTAGTCCCCCGCCATGAGCTTGAGCTCATGATCGAGGATCGCTCCCGAACCATGCCCACCGAGATTCCAGTACGAGTGATGCGCCATGCTGACGACCGTCGGTGCATCGGTCGTTGCGGACATATCGACGAGCAATTGGTTGAGAGGCGTGAGGGTGTAGGTCACCGTCGCCTTGACGGTGCCGGGGAATCCTTCCTCGCCATCCTTGCTCGTGTAGGTGAAGACGACCTTGGGCATGCCTTGCTCGAGGCTTGCCTTGCCTTCCCACATGACCTTGTCGAATCCCTTCGCGCCACCATGCAGGCAGTTGGGGCCGTTGTTGCTGGTGACTTGGAACGGCTTGCCATCGATCATGAACTGGCCCTTGCCGATGCGATTGGCGCACCGGCCCGCCGTGCAACCGAAGTACTGCGTGCGCTCGACGTAGTCCTGCACGGTCGGCCGGCCCAGCACGACATCAATCGGCTTGCCGCTGCGATCGGGAACATGCAGTTCGGTGATGATCGTGCCGTAGTTCGTCACGCGCAGGCGCATGCCGGAACCGCTGTCGAGCGTCCACAGGCGAACGGGCGTGCCATCCACGGTGCCCCACTCGGTCACGGAGAACGCGGCTTCAGGATGGACCTTCCGGTCTGGCGAGGTGCTGGTCATGATGGCTCCGGCGAGGAGGGTGGCGGTGATCAGGCTCATGCGGTGGCTCCCTTGGTGATTCAGAAAACGGTCATGCCGCCGTTGACATGGATCGACTGGCCGGTCACGAAGCGCGAGGCATCGCTCGACAGGAAGACGACGGCACCACCGACATCATCCGGGGTCCCGAACTGGCCCATGGGGATGAGGCGCTCATAGGCGTCCTTCTCATGCTGTGGATCGTCTGCATGGCGCTCGACCGGGATCCATCCGGGAGCGATGGCATTGACGGTGATGTGCCACGGTGCCAGCTCCGTCGCCATGCTGCGGGTCCAGCCGGTCTGCGCTCCCTTGGCTGCAACATAGGCACTGAAGTTGCCGACCCCGCGAGCGAACACCTCGCTGGTGATGTTGATGATCCGCCCGGCCTTGCGCTGCTTCATGAAAGGCAGCACCGCGCGCGTGAGCAAGTACGGGCTCTTGACGAAGAAGTCGAGCATGGACTGGTAGAAGGCCCAGTCGTACGCCTCGATCGGCTTGAGTGGCTGCTTCGGCGTGGCATTGACCACCAGCGTGTGCACCGCACCGAGCGTTCGCTCGATGTCGGCGACCATGTGGTTCACCTCATGCTCGTCCGTGACGTTGGCGCGAAAGAGCGCGCCCTCGTACCCGAGTGCCTGGAACTCGGCGAAGGTCCGTTCGGCCCACGCTTGGTCATTCGCGTAATTCAAGGCAACGCGCGCGCCGGCCTTGCCAAGCGCGAAGGCCATGGCCTTGCCAAGCCCCTTGCTGCTGCCGGTGACGAGCGCAACGCGCCCATGCAGATGGAAGTCCTGCGACATGCATGAGAGGCTAGCCCATGACGACGTCACTGCGCGTTCTCGGACTCCACGCACGACCCCCGGAATCACTTGCGCAACCCTTGAGGAGCGGTATAGTTCCCGTCCCGTCAGTGACCGTAGGCGGGGTCCGTGCGGGTGTAGCTCAGCGGTAGAGCGCTACCTTGCCAAGGTAGATGTCGAGGGTTCGATCCCCTTCACCCGCTTGCCATGCTCGAAGCCGAAGGCCATGCCTTCGGCTTCGTCGCTTTTGCGCGCGGGTGGCCCGCTCCGCGGGCGGCGGCCCGTGGCCGCGGGGCCTAGGCGGCCCATGGCCGCCAGGGGCTGCGGGCCAACGGCCTCGATCACTTGCCCTGCTGCACCTGCTCACGCAGGCGCTGGTAGATCGGCACAAAGCGACCACTTGAACGGATTCCCTCTTCGCACAAGGCAAGCGCATCACCAGTCTTGCCGAGCTTGATGTACGAGGCCACCAGCGCCTGATCACAGGCCACCAGATCTTCGGCCTGCATCCGTGGCCGAGCGGCCACGAGGTAGGGAATCGCCTCGGCCCACTCCCCCCGCAGCTGATGGAGCCGACCGACGTAGCGCTCGGTGAATCCCGAACCTGACTCGCCATGGGCGAGCAGAAACCGTCCACGCGAGATGGCATCGGACGCCAGCTGTAGGTCGGCGGCATCGAGCGCTGGCTTGGTTTTCTCACGGCACGCCAGCAGGAAGTAGGCGTACTCAAGGCTCCAGCTCATGTAGCCGGGAACTTGGTTGA
>VGXJ01000319.1 GCA_016873375.1 Phycisphaerae bacterium | reverse complement strand
AGTCTGGAGCGTTCGCAAGGGGGCCGGCGTGCTGACTGCCCTGCTCGTCAGCCTCGGCATCATCGCCGCGCGCTTGGTGGATGTTTCGATCGGCGTGGTGCGCACCGTCGCCATCGTGCAGGGGCACAAGGGCCGTGCCTTCGCGCTCGCGTTCATCGAGGTGCTCGTGTGGGTGCTCGTGGTGAGCAAGGTCATCCTGACCGTCCAGGACCACCCGTGGTACGCGATCCCCTACGCGCTCGGCTTCGCCCTGGGCAACTGGCTTGGGATGGTCGTCGAGGCGCGCATGGCCACCGGGCACTCGGTCGTGCGTGTCTTCACCCGCAAGGGCGATGACATGGCCGCGACGCTTCGCGACCAAGGCATCACCGTCACCGTGTTCGACGGCCGCGGACGCGATGGTCCCGTGCAGATGCTCTTCATCGAGACCCGTCGTCGTGGATCGAGGCGGGTTATTGAACTTGCACGGGGCGTGGACCCGACCTGCTACCACGTGGTCGCGGACATCAAGAGCTCGAGCGCGAGCGCACACTGACGACGGTCCGCCATCCCCAACGGCCCTGAGTCCACAGCGTGCCGCACACGGTTGCCGTCAAATGCACCGCTACACTCTGCACCCCATGTCCACTGTCAACCTGCCCCGAAACACGAATCAGGCCCTCGGCATCGGCCAATACGCGATCGACTTCATGAAGTCGGGCGAGCCAGCCGAATCGGTCCTGACCCGAACCAAGCTCTTCCACGCCGATGCGGTGCTGTGCGGCCTGAGCGCGATCGCCCTGGGCACGAACGCTCCAGTGCTCCTGCGCGAGGAAGCGCTGCGCTACAAGAGCAAGAAGCACGGCGCGACGGTCTTCGGGAGCTCCAAGCGCGTGCAGCCCGAGAAGGCGATCGTCGCCAACAGTGCCGCCGTGCGCGAGTGGGATTCCAACGGCACCAACTTCGGCTTCAATCCCGGCCTCGGGCACATCGCCGGCGAGTTCGGCCACAACGACTTCTACCCCGTGCCGATCGCTGCGGCGCAGATCATGGGCCTCGATGGTGCAACGGCCCTGCGCGGCATGGTCTGCCTCGATGAGATCCGCGGGCGTTTGGCTGAGGTCTTCAGCCTCAAGACCTACAAGATCGACCATGTGGTGCACGGCGCGATCGCCAGCGCGGCGACCTACGGCGCGATGATGGGCGCAACCGCAGAGCAGATCGAAAGCGCGATCGGCATGTTCGTGGCGCACCACATCCCGTGGCGCGCGATCCGTGCAGGCAAGCAGCTCAGCGACTCCAAGGGCGCGAGCGCCGCGATCAGCACCGAGGCCGCGATCCTCTGCATGCGCCGCAGCATGCGGGGCTTCTTGGGGCCACGCGACATCTTCCGCAACCCCGAGAGCATGTTCCGGCAGTTCATGAAGACGCAGGGCGACAGCCCCTTCGATCTCGTGCTCGGATTCTCGGGCGATGACTTCGCGGTCATGGGCATGCACTTCAAGCTCGGGCTGTATGAGCACCAGAGCGCAGGAGCCTTGCAGGCGATCATCGACCTGGCCTTCGCCAACCACGACATCCTGCAGAAGCCCGGCACCATCAAGTCGATCCGCATCGTGGCCTACGAGCCCGCCTTCGGCATCATCGGTGATCCGGCCAAGCGCGATCCCAAGACCCGCCAGAGCGCCGACCACAGCATGGTCTACATCGTCAGCACGCTCTTGCGGAAGGCGATCGAGGCCGCCGCGCAGGACGGCGCCGAATCGATTGGCACGACCAACGACGATTGGTGGAAGCGCCTGATGCTCGGGCCGTACGACTACTCCGCCGACGCCATCAAGAACCCTCGAACGCGCGAGCTCATGGCCAAGATCGACTTCGCCCACGGTGGCGAGGAGTACGACCGCCGCTACCCGGACGGCATTCCCACATCGGTCGTGATCGAAACGACCGATGGCCGCGCGCTCGACAGCGGACTTGTGATGTACCCCGCCGGCCACGCGCGCAACACGACCGCCGACCTCCGCGGGATCCTCAATGCGAAGTTCCGCCTGCTGGGCTCGCTCAGCCTGGCCAAGCCATCGCGGCTCGTCGAGCGCCTCATGGCGATCGACACGCTGTCGGTCAAGCAGGTGTCGAAGCTCCACGACTTCGACATCCTCGACCGCGGCTGGTTCGAGTGAGCGGAGCGCGGCTTGGTGCCGGGCGAGCACGGTTCGAGCGACGCCCGGCCTTCAGCGCAGGGCGCGAAGCTTCATGCCGCCCTGCTGGCGTTCGAACTCGATGGCATC
>VGXJ01000318.1 GCA_016873375.1 Phycisphaerae bacterium | reverse complement strand
GACCTGCCCATGGCACGCTGGGCCCGCCCCGCAACCGATCACGGGTACCGGAGATCGCTCCACGATCGCCTGCGTGACTTCTGCTGGGGTCGCCTCGACCAGAAGCATCGACGCTCCCGCATCGATCATGGATTTCGCATCATCAACGAGTCCCAACGCGCTGTCGAGGCTGCGACCCGCGGCGTAGTACCCGCCGTGCTGCATGGCGTGCTGGGGACGGGATCCAATGTGTGCGACCACAGGAACGCCTGCACGCACCATGCGTGAGACCAATGGTGCGAAGGACCGATCGACCTCGAGCTTGACGAGGTCGGCCATGCCCTCGGTCAGGAATCGGCCCGCATTGCGAATGCCCTCGGCATCGTCCGCCTGGTAGCTCATGAACGGCATGTCGCCCATGACCACGGTGCTCGGCGCACCGCGCTTCACGCCGGCCGTCAGGGCCAGCAGCACATCGAGCGGTGCATGCAAGGTGCCGGGAAGCCCAAGCACGACCTCTGCGGCGGTGTCACCAACCAGCAGAACATGCACGCCGGAACGCTCGAGCCATCGCGCCGTCGTGGCGTCGTAGCAGGTCAGGCATGAAAAGCGCTGCCCGGCACGCACCATGCGCAGGAGCGTGCGAATCGTCACCGGCTGGCGTTCTCCGGCTTCGGTCGAGGTCGCTTCGATCATGCGGGAAGTGTAGGGGGCGAATGCCGGATCACATCAGCCGCCGAACGGGGTTGACGACCATCCCGTCGCGTCCCAGAACGAGCACATCGGCCACCTCAAGCGCTTCGCGGAAGCTGTCCTGCGCCGCCTCGAGATCCCAGCACGGGCTGAAGACCTTGCCTTGGGCCAGATGTTCAAGCGTCGGGATCGCATCGCCGCACACGAGCGTCGCGCTCGAGGCGTCGAGCACCAGGAGACCAGCGCTCCCCGGCGTCACCCCGTACATCGGATAGAGGTCAACGCCCTCGACGAGGTGGTCCTCGCAGTCGCGGCACCGCGCAAGCACCGCCATCTCCGACTCGACCAGGCGGATCAGGTCGCGGTCCTCGGCCTCTTCGGCCTGCTCGAGGCTCTCGCGCAGGCTCGCCTGCGATGCTTCGCGTTCACGCTCGGTGACCCACCACTCGGCCTTGTCGAACGCCGCGATGCCGCGTCGGCGCATGGGCTGGAAGCTGGTCAGGAAGATGTCCGTGATGGCATCGGGCGAATGGTTGGTGCGTTCCTGCATGCGCGGCAGGAGCACCTGCGCGGGAAGGCTCGGATCGACGATGATCCGGCGGCCTGCCGCTTCGATGAGCGTGGTCGTGGCGTGTGCAGCCCGCACATCGCCCTTCTCGCCCCAGAGCGGATGGCCGGACATCGCACCGAGCGACAGGACGCGTATGGAGGGAGCTGCCATGGTTGGTCGTGAAGTGCTTGGCGCGCCAGTCAGGACGCCGTCAATCCTGGGCCTGCTCGGCACGCAGGCGCCCGAGCGGATTCGATGGGTCATCGAGCTTCGCGCGGAGGGCCAGCTGCACGCGGTCGGGCACGAACGGGACGAGAGTGTCCATGCTGCCCCCGAATGCGGCGATCTGCCGAATCAGGCTGCTGCTCGCATAGGCATACTTCTCGCTGGTGAGGATGAAGACCGTCTCGATGCCCGCGACCTGGCGATTGGTGATGGCCACCTGGCACTCGGCATTGAGGTCGGTGACATTGCGGATGCCGCGGATGATGGCGCTTGCCCCCACCTCGCGCGCGAAGTCGACCGTCAGCCCGGTGTAGTGCGCTACGCGCACGGCAGCACCGCGAGGGTGCGTGGCCACCAGTTCTCCCACGAGTTCGTTGAGCAGCTCGACCCGTTCTTCGAAGCTGAAGACCCCAGGCTTGTCCGGGTTGTGGCCGACGGCGATCACGATCTCATCGAAAAGACCGCGGGCCCGCTGCAGGACATCGAGGTGCCCGTAGGTGACCGGATCGAAGGAACCGGTAAAGACGGCCAGATGGTGTGCCACGCAGCGGAGTCTAGGGTTTTCGCGCCAAGCGCAGAAAAACCGACCGTCGATCTTGCATGGCCCTCGTCTGGATTCGACCCTCCGTCCGTGGCGGGTGAAACCGCCGGCTGGGTCTCGAACGAGTCGGCCGGGAACGGAACACGGGCGCCACGCTAGCTCGACCCTGGATCGGCCTTGCTCGGTGCGTGCCTCCCCGAGCGAGGCCTTTTCCATGGGTGCGCTGCTTCCGCGATGTTCGACGGGCGGTCCACCAATGCCGGGGAACCTCAGTCAGCCAGCGACCCAAGCCCA
>VGXJ01000317.1 GCA_016873375.1 Phycisphaerae bacterium | reverse complement strand
CAGCGCCGGCAGCCAGTTCTTCGTCTGCCTCACGCGCGAGCACTGCCAGCACCTCGATCGCCAGTACACCGCCTTCGGCAAGGTGACCAAGGGCATGGAGGTGATCGAGAAGATCGCCGCGACGCCGCTGCGCGATCCGCGCGGCGGCACGCCGGCCAAGGCACCGCGCATGACGAAGGTCACAGTGAACGCGAGCCAGCCGGCCGGCCACTGACGATGGACGCTGCGCCCGACCGGCTCGAGTCGATTCGCAGGGCGATCCTTGCCTTCCGCGATGAGCGCGACTGGGCGCAATTCCACGATCCCAAGAACCTCGCGCAAGGCTTGGCCATCGAGGCTGCCGAGCTCCAGGAGGTCTTCCTTTGGAAGACGACCGACGAATGCAAGCGGCTCAATCCCGAGGATGTGGCCCGCGTGCGTGAGGAGGTCGCCGATGTCTTCCTCTTCTCGATCCTCGTGGCTGATGCCTTCGGCATCGACCTCGCCGAGGCGGCGCAGGCCAAGATCAGGCGCAACGCCGAGAAGTACCCCGTCGAGAAGGCGCGCGGCCGCCGCGACAAGTACACGAAGCTCTGAACGAATCCGTCAGCGCGTCTCGCGGTCCGGTGGCGGAGCGCTCCCGCGATCGATGCGCTGCCCCGTGCGGTCCACCTTGGCTGCACGCGGCGGCGACGGCACGAGTTTCACGGTGGTGATCCGCGGCGCCTTGACGGGTCGGCCGGTCGCCGGGTCATCGATGGGCAGTGCAGCGATCCGGTTGATGGTCGATGCACCGTCGATCACGTAGGCAAAGGCGCAGTACTGGCCATCGAGCCGCGAGGTGCCCTCGCGCGAGAGCGCGATGAAGAACTGGCTGCCGGCGCTGTGGGGCTCATCGGCGCGCGCCATGCCGACCACGCCGTAATCGAAGGGCAGCGAGCTTGGTTCAAGGGCGACATTGAAGCCCGGTGTGCCGTTGCCGGACCCATGCAGGTCGCCGCCCTGGATCACAAAGGGATGGCCTTGCGCATCCTGCGGAACGATGCGGTGGAAGCTCGTACCGTCGTAGAAGCCATCCTCGGCCAGCTGAAGCATGGCCCACACGGTGCCGGGCGCGACGTCGGGCGCAAAGGCGATGCGGATCGGTCCTTTGTCGGTGTCGAGGATCGCATCGCGCTCGGGGTAGATGCGCCAGCCCGACGTCACCACGGGATCGCCGTCGATCCACGTCGGGGCGACAGCTTTCGCATCGTCCTCGCACCCCGCGAGCACCGAGGATCCCCACCCGACCACCTTGGTGTACGGACCGCGGGCGCGCGCGCCCGTGGTGCGGACCGTGCGGCACGCCGGCGCAGCACGCAGCGGCTCGAGCACCAGGGGCGACCCCACGGCTTCGTCGCCGATGAACGCCTGCACGAACACGGCGCGCTCGGGCGCCTGCGCGGGCGTGAACGCATCGCGAAGGTCGATCGCGGGTGCACCCGGGATCGTCGTGCCCACGCGCTGCCCGATCGAGTCGAGCACCTGGACCGTCAGGCCTGGCTGCGTCGATCCATCGACCTCAATGGTGATCGGTGCGTCGGGTGCGATGTAACGCCGGCTTGGCCGGAGCGAGACCTCAACGAGCGGGCGCGGTGGATCGTTGGCGAGCATGAGGATGGCGGCGAGGCAGATCGGGTCCATGGGGCCTCCGGCGGTGCCTCGTATCATGCCACGAATGGCCCCGACGCAGACGCCCGAGATCGCCTCGACCCGGCTGATCATCGGCCTTGAGATCCACATCGAGCTTGCCACGCGGACGAAGATGTTCACGCGGGCACCGAGCCTGGCCCACCCCAGCCGCTACGACTCGGCGCCCAACACGCTCGTCGACCCGCTGGTGATGGCGCTTCCCGGAGCGCTGCCGGTCATGAACCGCCGTGCCGTCGAGATGTCGATGAAGGTCGGCCTGGCCCTGGGCTGCTCGATCGCGCGCCGCTGCCGCTGGGATCGCAAGAACTACTACTACCCCGATCTTCCCAAGGGCTACCAGATCAGCCAGTACGACCGGCCGCTGTGCACCGATGGTGCTTGGAACCTCGAGGGCGGCGGTCGACGCATCGGGATCATCCGCGCTCACCTCGAGGAGGACACGGGCAAGCTCGGACATGAACTTCCCGGGGGCCATGCCTACGAGGGTTCGCTGGTCGATCTCAATCGCGCCGGGACGCCGCTGCTTGAGGTCGTCACAGCGCCTGACTTCACCACGGCCGACGAGGTCGTGCAGTTCGCGCAGGAGCTTCGTGATCTCTGCCGATACCTGCGCGTGACCGAG
>VGXJ01000316.1 GCA_016873375.1 Phycisphaerae bacterium | reverse complement strand
GGTGACGGAGCGGATCGTCGCGCCGCGCTTTGATCGCGCGGCGATCGACCGACAGGTGCAGCAAGGCGGGCTCGATGCCGGTGGACTCGTGATGCAGCCGGGCGAAGTGCGCGGCCTCATCATGGCGCTGCTCTCGTTCCTGATCGTGGGCGGCGCGCTCCTGGCGATGGCGCTGGTGCCCGGTGGGCCGCTCACGGGCGAGGTGCCGCATCACTCGACCGGTCGCCCCGTGCCGGCGTGGAGCGAGGCACTGGTCCCGATGATCATGCTGCTCTTCCTCGTGCCGGGCGTGGCGTTCGGGGTCGTGAGCGGCGAGATCCGGAGCGATCGATGCGTGGCCAAGCGCATGGGCGAGTCGATGGCAGGCATGGGAACCTACTTGGTGCTGGCGTTCTTCGCTGGCCAGACGATCGCATGGTTCAAGCAGTCGAACCTCTCGGTGCTCCTGGGCGTGGAAGGCGGCGAGCTGATCAAGGCGATGGGCTTCGGGCAGGGGCCGATGCTCGCCTCGATCGTGGTGGTGGTGGCGATCCTGAACCTGCTCGTGTCCAGCGCGAGCGCGAAGTGGGCCTTCCTGGCGCCGATCTTGGTGCCGATGCTCGGCACCGCCGGCATGTCGCCGGATCTGGTGCAGGTGGCGTACCGGGTCGGCGACTCCTGCACGAATCCGATCGCGCCGATGAATGCCTACCTCGTGATCATCCTGGTCGCGATCCGGCGCTGGGATCCGCAGGCAGGGCTTGGCACGCTGATCGCGCTGCTCCTGCCGTACTGCCTGTGGGCGCTCGTGCTGTGGACGGCGTTCCTTGTCGCGTGGAACGCACTGGGCATTCCGCTTGGGACCTGAGACTCGCGGCCCGGCTCATTGCGCCGCCGCACGCCGTGCCGACCAGACCGGGCCGTCGGGATACGCATGCGCCGCCAGCGAGGCGGGCTTCATCGTGATGCCGTAGCCGGGTGCGGCCGGCGGCATGTAGTGGCCGTGGCGCACGACGCAGGGGGCTTCGAAGTGCTCATGCAGGTGGTCGACCCACTCGGCCACGCGACCTTCATGCGAGCAGGCGATGCGTGCGTGATCGACCATGATGAGGTGGTTCACATATTCGCACAGCCCCACGCCACCAGCGTGCGGACAGCAGGGGATGCCGAAGCGACGGGCCAGCAGCATGACCGCGAGCACCTCGTTCACGCCGCCGAGCCGGCACGCATCGATCTGGCAGAAGCGGATCGCATTGGCCTGCAGCAATTGCTTGAAGATCACGCGATTCTGGCACTGCTCGCCGGTGGCCACGCCGATCGGCGCGACCGCGCGGGCGATCGCCGCGTGGCCGAGCACATCGTCGGGCGAGGTCGGTTCCTCGATCCACCATGGATCGAACCGTGCCAGATGGCGCATCCATTCGATAGCGACCGGCACATCCCAGCGCTGGTTGGCATCGACCATGAGCTTGCGGTCGGGGCCAATCTCCTGTCGCACGATGGCGCAGCGACGGATGTCATCAGCGAGGTCGGCACCGACCTTGAGCTTGAAGTGGTTCCAGCCCGCAGCCAGTCCTTCGCGGCAGAGACGCCGGATCTTGTCGTCGTCGTAGCCGAGCCAGCCTGCACTGGTCGTGTAGGCGGGGTAGCCGTGCTGTTCGAGGTCGGCGATACGCTCGCGCTTGCCGGTTTCGCCCTCGCGCAGGATCGCGAGTGCCTGCTCCGGCGTGAGGGCATCGGACAGGTAGCGGAAGTCGATGCAGGACACGAACTCCTCGGGCGTGAGCTCGCAGAGCAGGCGCCAGAGCGGCAGGCCGCGCTCCTTGGCCCACAGGTCCCACACGGCGTTGACGACCGCCGCGGTCGCCAGATGCAGCACGCCCTTCTCCGGGCCGATCCAGCGCAACTGCGATTCGTTGGTGAGCGCACGCCAGAAGCCCGCGAAGTCCGCGGTGATCGATGCGAGCGATCTGCCGACGACGAAGGGTTCGAGTGCGCGAACGGCGGCGACGCAGACCTCGGTGCCGCGACCAATCGTGAACGCCAGGCCGTGGCCCTCGAGACCGGCAGCATCGGTCCTCAGGACGACATAGGCCGCCGAGTAATCAGGATCGGTATGCACCGCATCGGAGCCGTCCAAGTGATCGCTGGTGGGGAAGCGGACATCGAGGACCTCGAGTGAAGCGATGGTTGGCATGGTCAGGATGCTGAGGGTCGTGGAGGAAGGCGCGTCAATCGCCAAGTCCGTAGAAGCGTGCACAGGATGTCCCGAGCACCTGCTCGCGGTCGCTTGCGCGAAGTCCTAGGAGCAGCTCCTGCGTGATCAAGTCCC
>VGXJ01000315.1 GCA_016873375.1 Phycisphaerae bacterium | reverse complement strand
CCGGCTGGCCATGGATTCCAAGTGAACCGAATCAATCGTGACGGGCGCAGCCACCATGCTGCGCCCGTTTCGTTTTTGCGCATGGCGCTCACGCCGTGCGGACCGACCGATCGTGCGGTGCCGGCGCGCACGCGCACCAAGGAGCGCTGAACGATGTTCGTCGATCGTGCCGTCATCCATGTGAAGAGCGGCAAGGGTGGTGATGGCTGTGCCCACCTGTTGCAGCTCAAGGGCAATCCCAAGGGCGGCCCCGACGGTGGTGACGGCGGCAAGGGCGGCGATGTGGTGGTGGTGGGCGATCCGCACCTCGACACGCTGGTCGAGTTTGCCTACAAGCCGCACTGGTTCGCGAAGGACGGCGAGAACGGGCAGAAGAAGAAGTGCCACGGCTGTGATGGCGCCGACATCGAGATCCGCCTGCCGCTGGGGGCGCAGGTGATCGATCCGGAGTCAGGCGACATCGTCGCCGAGGTGCTTGAGCCCGGCCAGCGCGTGGTGATCGCCCCCGGCGGTCGCGGTGGCCTGGGCAACGATCACTTCAAGAGCGCGGTGCACCAGACGCCGCTCGAGCGCACGCTCGGCGAACCGTCGATCGAGAAGACCTACGACGTCGAGCTCAAGCTCATCGCCGACGTGGGCTTCGTCGGCCTGCCCAACGCGGGAAAGAGCACGCTGCTCAAGGCGAGCACACGCGCGAATCCCAAGGTGGCGGACTATCCGTTCACCACGCTCGGGCCGCAGCTGGGGATCCTCGATCTCGGTGACGAGCGCCGGCTCGTGCTCGCCGACCTGCCCGGCCTGATCGAGGGCGCCGCCGAGGGAGCGGGCCTTGGCCATGACTTCCTGCGGCACGTCGAGCGCACGCGGTGCATCCTGCACGTGGTCGATGCGCTGCCGGTCGATGGCAGCGATCCCGTCGAGTCCTACCGAACGATCCGCCGGGAACTCGGTGAGTTCAGCGATGAGCTAGCCCGCAAGCCCGAGCTCGTGGTGCTGAACAAGATGGACCTCTTGCCCACCGAGGATCGCGCCGAGCTCCTGGCCGATGTGCTCGAGCGATTCGCCAAGCGCGGCGTGAAGCCGATGATGATGAGCGGTGCGACCGGCGAGGGCGTGCGCGAAGTCATGCTCTCGGTCTGGGGCATGGCCGAAGCGGCGCGCGCGCGGGTGTGAGGTCACTCCGCCGGGCGCGGGACGACCGTGCCGGGTGCGGACAGGGGGCGCACGAAGCGATGCGCGCGGAGCAGTCGAACCGCACGGTGAAGGTCGGGCGCGAGCGGCGCCATGAACTGCATCGGCTCGTTCGTGATCGGATGGCGGAAGGCGAGCATCGTCGCGTGCAGGGCCTGGCGGCAGAGGAACGGCTCCGTGCCCGTGCCGCCGAAGTCGGCTTCGCTCGAGTGCTTGCCGCCGTACAGATCATCGCCCACGATCGGATAGCCGATGTGTGAGAGGTGCACGCGGATCTGGTGCGTGCGCCCGGTGAGCAGCTCGAGCTCGACGAGCGATGCGCCCTCGTACTCCTCGATCACGCGGTAGACCGTGCGTGATGGCTTGCCGGTCTCGTCGTGACGGACGGCGTACTTCTCCTTGATCGACGGGTGCTTGCCGAGCGGGAGGTCGATGAGGTCGGCCTCGGGCTCCATGCGCCCGTGCACCAACGCCAGATAGCGCTTGCCGGTCTGGCGGTGCTCGAACTGCTTGGCGAGGCGCCAGTGCGCGGTGTCGCTCTTGGCCACGACCATCACGCCGCTGGTCAGCTTGTCGAGCCGGTGCACGACGCCCGGTCGCGCGATGTCCTTGCCCACGCTCGAGAGCTGCCCCCCCGAGCGATGGCGGAAGTGCCACGCCAGCGCGTTGATCAGCGTGCCGGTCTTATGGCTGCGTGCCGGATGCACGATGAGCCCGGGCTGCTTGTTCACGACGATGAGTTCGTCGTCCTCGAAGAGCACCTCGACCGGGATGTCCTCAGGCGGGATCTCGCTCGAGGGCGGCGGCGGCAGCATGGCCACCACGCGGTCTCCCTTGCGCAACTTGGTGCTCGCCTTCGGGATCCTGCCGTTGACCATCACGGCCTCTTCTTCGATGAGCCGCTGCAGCTGCGTGCGCGAGAGGAATGGCACGCGGTCGACGAGATAGCGATCAAGCCGCTTCTCGAGATCGCGCGTGAGTTCGAAGGTCACGCTGACGGGATGGTCGTCGTCGAACTCGCCGCTGGACTCATAGAGCGCGAAGAGCGCCTCGCGATCGACCTGGCCGCCCGGTGCGATGAGCTGGATGGCTCCGCCCGGCCCCGACACGATCGAGTCGTCATCGGG
>VGXJ01000314.1 GCA_016873375.1 Phycisphaerae bacterium | reverse complement strand
CGCCACCGCCCAGGGCGCACCACGGAAGAGCTGGTAGTCCTGCGTGCTGCTGAACGAATTGTTCATCGCTACGGTGGCGGCGGGCCAGGTGAAGTCGCCGTCCGTCGTGAGTTGACGCACCAACACGTCATAGCCCGACGGGGCGTCGTACCAGCTCAAGGCCAGCAGGCCGCGACCGTCCCATGCGAGCTTGGGTTGCACCTGATCGCCGGTGCCTCCGGCGAGGAGCGTCGGGGCGGAGGCAGATGTGCTCCAACCGGACATCACGGCGAGCAGGAACGGCATGACCGTGGGCATCGTGGGAGTGTGGCGCGACATCCGGCGCGCGCCAAGGCCGACCGCAGGATCGGGATGACAAACCTGCAGTAATCGAGCGGGTCATGTGTCGTCAAGCGCGCCGAAGAGCCCCTGCTCGGGTTCAGCGAGCTCAATCGGACCCGGGAAGGCCTCGTAGTCGGCGTTGGGGTTCGCCTCGATCCAATCGACGAAGGCGCAGACCCCGGCGTGCGTGGCGCGGGTTCGCCACGACTCGCCGAAGCGCACCTTGATCCCCAGCCAAAGGTGCGCGTGTGCGTTGCGTGCGGCGAGCCCCGGATGTGGATCGAGCAACGGCTGGATGCGATCCCCCACGCGCCGTACGCGACACGAGATCTCGGCAAGTTCCTGTGCGTTCATGATCCTTGAGATGTACCGGATAACCAATCAGCGAGAATTTGGCCACGGACACTCACCTGATTCGCGCGAAACGCCGAACACTAGCATCCGACCACCCGGAGAACTCATGAAGCGCGCACTCATCACCGGCATCACAGGACAAGACGGTTCCTACCTCGCGGAACTGCTGCTGTCGAAGGGCTACGAGGTCCACGGCATCATCCGCCGCGCGAGCACCTTCAACACGGATCGAATCGATCACATCTATCAGGATCCTCATCAGTCCGGTGCCCGGTTGAAACTGCACTACGGCGATCTCTCCGACGGCAGCGGACTGGATCGGCTGCTGGAGCGGATCCAGCCCGACGAGGTCTACAACCTCGGCGCCCAAAGCCACGTGCGCGTGAGCTTCGACCAGCCGATCTACACAGCCGACATTGTCGCGACGGGAACCCTCCGGATCTTGGAGGCCGTCAGGAACTTCCAGGTCGCCTCGGCGCGGCCCGTGCGGTTTTACCAAGCCAGTTCCAGCGAGATGTACGGACAGGTCCAGGAAGTACCGCAACGGGAGACCACGCCGTTCTGGCCTCGGTCACCCTACGGCTGCGCCAAGGTCTTCGGCCACTGGATCACCGTGAACTACCGCGAAAGCTACGGCATGCACGCGAGCTGCGGCATCCTCTTCAATCACGAGAGCCCACGCCGCGGAGAAACCTTCGTGACCCGCAAGATCACCCGCGCCGTCGGGCGCATCAAACTCGGCATGCAGAAGAAGCTCTTCCTCGGCAATCTCGATGCCCTGCGCGACTGGGGCTACGCCGGCGACTATGTCGAGGCGATGTGGCTCATGCTCCAACAGGAGAAGCCGGATGATTACGTGGTCTCCACCGGCAAGATGATCAGCGTCCGCCAGTTCTGCGAACTCTGCTTCGGGCACGTCGGACTGGACTACCGGGACCACGTCGAGATCGACCCGCGCTACTTCCGTCCCGCCGAGGTCGAGCAGCTGCTTGGCGATTGCACGAAGGCCCGCACGAAGCTCGGCTGGACGCCCAAGACCACCGTCGAACAGCTCGCGGCGATGATGGTCGAGACCGACCTCGAACTCGCTCGGCGCGAGAAGACCCTTCGCGACGCGGGACACCAGTTGCCCGCGAACTCCGGCCACGACCAGTAAACGCGCGGCACTGCGCGAATGCTCCCCGCGGCCGTCGCGGAAAGGGGGCGTCGGCCGCAACGCAACGGCAAGCACTCAGCGCACCGAAGTGCCGACGCCCCAACGGAGCGATGGCCGCACAGCAAGCGCGATCACTCAGCGCACCGAAACGCTGGCGCGCGCTCAGGCTCCGGTCCACGCGGCCAGCATCAGACCCAGGTCCGCGCCGTTGACCACCCCGTTGCCGTCGATGTCGGCCAGCGTTCCCGCGGTGCCGAACTCGCCGAGCAGGATGCCGAGGTCAGCACCATCCACGCGCGTGTCGTTGTTGAGGTCAGCGGGATTCGCGGGGGTTCCACCCTCGACAAAGCTCTTGACCTCGCCGGCCACCAGGTTGTTCGCCCAGTCACGGGCCAGGATGTAGTAGTCGACGTTCGCGCCCGCGGGCTGCGCCGGCATCACCGCGCGCCACAGGTTGTTGCCGCTCCACTGCATCGGGATCTCGTTCCAGGGACCTTG
>VGXJ01000313.1 GCA_016873375.1 Phycisphaerae bacterium | reverse complement strand
GGCCGATCGCCTGACCATCCTTCGCATAGAACCACTTGTTCATGATCCGTACCTCGTGTCCTTTCCTCGACGTGTCTTCGACGTAGCCAGCATGGCGATCATTGCCCAGCCCTGCGGGGCACCAAGCCTAGCATCGGACCCCGGCCACCGTGAACATCGCTCTCCTGGATACCGAAACCACTGGCGCCGCGCGTCACGATGAAGTCATCGAACTCGCGCTCGCTGTCATCACGATCAATCCAGAGTCCGGTCGCTTCACTGGCTTGCATGGGCACTACCGGGGCTTGCGGGAACCGCGCGTCCCGATCAGCGCGGGCGCGCTGGCAGTGCACGGCATCAGCATGCACTCGGTGCGTGGTCACGCACTGGATGAGCCAGCCTGTCGGGCGCTGCTCGAACCGTGCGCAGCCATCGTCGCCCACAACATCACCTTCGATCGCGCCATGATGGGTCGGCTCTGGCCGTGGACCCTGCATCTGCCGTGGCGCTGCAGCTGCTGGGGCTTCGATTGGCGCTCGATCGGTGCACCGAATCGTCGCCTGCAGTCACTGCTGGCACACTTCGGCATCGACCCCGGCAGCGCCCACCGTGCCGGCAGCGACGTCAAGGCCATGCACACGCTGCTTCAGCAGGACCACCCAACATCAGGGCGAACCTTCCTCTGGCATGTGCTCAACCGGACATCACGCGCTCGTGTGCCGCTCCAAGCGTGCTGAGCAGTGCGAGCACCATGGTCGCACCCTGGTCTGTCACTGACCATCACGCTGCTTGGCATCACCGGCGGGAGCTGGCGTCGGACTGTCGCGCACCTGCTGGAACATGAAGGCGATCGCTGCATCGGGCAGATAGGCCGGCACCCACGCTTCGTGGCCACCGTCCTTGACCTCGCGGTAGTCGACCTTCGCGCCTGCATCCTTCAACGCCTTGACCATGTCGCGACTGCGCGCCACCGGCACCGAACTGTCAAGGCTGCCGTGCCATACTTGGATGGGCAGATCCTTCAGCAGTTCGGCCTTCGATGGATCGCCACCTCCACAGATGGGAACGACCGCAGCGAACATGTCTGGCCTGCGCATCGCCAGATCCCAGGCGCCGTATCCGCCCAGCGAAAGCCCGGTCAGGTAGATGCGTTGCCGATCGACGGCCTTCTCCTTGATGATCTGGTCCATCGCCGCCATCACGCCTCGGATGGTCATGCTCGGTTGTTCAGCCATCGTGGGATTCATGCTGCGCGGCCCGGTCTCGACCCACGACCGGTCGCGCGGACACTGCACGGCCAGCACATAGCACGGATGCTTCGTGCGCATCTCGCGCGTAGCCAGCACCGGTCCGATGTACTTGAGCGCGACATCGCCCTGAGTGCCACGCTCACCCGATCCGTGCAGGAACACCACCAGCGGAAAGGTCTCGCCTGGATCCGCTTCGCTGGGCTCCATCAACCGGTAGGGCATGGTGAGTGACTGTTCGCCCACGCGCACGCTCACACTGCCCATGGTCGCCCCCGGGACGGGCGTCTCTTCGGGTGCCTGCGTACTCGATCCACCCATTGCCGCCATGGCCGCGACCATCCACATGATCCGTCCGTGCATGGGAGCACGATAGCGACCCCCAGCACCCGCGGTGGTCATGCGTCCGGAAACGGAAGGATCTGGCTGTGCCCCCTCTAGCATGACTTTGTGCTCCGCATCGGACCCGTCGAACTCCAGAGCAATCTCCTGCTCGCCCCGATCGCGGGCTACACCGATCTGCCGTTTCGCATCCTGTGCCGCGAGCTCGGCGGCGTGGGCATCGCGTACACCGATCTCCTGAATGCCCATGCCCTGCTGCGCGGTTCAGAGCGTTCACTCGAACTCGCCGCCACCAATGAACTCGATCGCCCCTGTGGGATGCAGCTCTACGGCAACGGTGATGACCCGCTCCCTGAGGCTGCGCTCTGGGCGATTGAGCACGGCGCGCAGGTCATCGACATCAACATGGGATGTCCTGTCGACAAGGTCGCCAAGAAGAACGGAGGGAGCCTGCTGCTGCGCGACTGCCCGGCCACGGCGCTCCTGGCCGAGCGCATCGTGAAGGCAGTCGAGCGTGCCAGCGGTGGCCGCGTCCCGGTCACCGCCAAGATGCGACTGGGCTGGGATCCTGAACACATGGTGGCTCCCGACCTGGCTCGTCGCCTGGCCGACGCAGGCATTGCCGCTGTCACTGTTCATGGGCGGTACACCGTGCAGTTCTTCAGCGGTCAGGCAGACTGGGATGCAATCGGCCGAGTGGTCGAGGCGGTTCCCTCGATCCCCATCATCGGCAACGGCGACGTGGTCGAGCCAGAGCACGCCAAGGCGCTCATCGATCGATC
>VGXJ01000312.1 GCA_016873375.1 Phycisphaerae bacterium | reverse complement strand
AGACCGTGCGATCCTGAGTCGCGATGGCGAGCATCAGCAGCGGCACCACCCCCAACGTAGTGACCGCGCAGAGCATCAGGCTCGGTGCCGCGCGGCCGCACGCATACCGCGCATCGACGGCTCCGCCTGCGATCGTGCCGAGGAACCCCGTCACGACCACGATGCTGCTGAAGCTGATCGCCGCTGACTCCGGCGACCACCCCCGCTCGCGCTGCATGAACGCCGGCATCCAGACCGCGAGTGCGCCGAGCGAGAACGTGTATGCGGTGTGCCCCGTAACCGACCACATCCACTGCGCATTGGTGGCAAGCGTCCAGAGCGCCTCATGACGGCCGCTGCGCGCCGCCGTGGCCAGCGTGGGTGCGGACTGCATCGCTGTGCCAACCGACTCCGAAGGCCCATCCATCGCGCCGCGTACAGGCTCGGTCAACCGAAAGCACAGGAGACCCAGCAGAAGCCCGGGGCCACCAGCGACCAAGAACGCGGCACGCCAGCCCAGCGACTCGCTCACGAGGCCGCCGACGAGGAGCCCAAGCGCGCTGCCCACAGGAATCGCCGCGTAGAAAATAGACAGAACCGTGCTGCGCCGCTGCGGCGGGAACCAGTCGCCCAGGATCGACGGGCCCACCGTCGCATACGCGGCTTCGCCCACGCCGATGATGGCGCGGCTTGTGAGGAGCGCGCCGAATCCGCCGGCAAACCCTGCGGCCACAGTGGCTGCGCTCCACACGAGCACACCCGCGCCGAGGATCGCCGTGCGTCGCAGCGATCGCGCCATCGCCCCAAAGAGCGGACTCGCGAGCATGTACGACACCAGGAAGACGCTCGTCAGCAAACCGATGTCGGCATCATCGGCGCCAAAGGCCTTCTTCAGCGGCTCGACCATACCCGCGACCACGAAGCGGTCGAGGTAGTTCAGCAGGTTGAGCGCCGTCAGCGCGATGACCGCGCTGGTGGCAGGCTTCATCCAAGCCCCTCGACCTTCCATCCATCACGGTAGCTGCGGCGCACCATCGCGGTGGCTGCTGCATCGTCGAAGGTCTGCTTGGCAGAGTCGTAGCGCAGCGTCTTGCCGGCGACCACGCCGCCGATCACGCCGCAGAGCACGCCTTCGGTGAGCGGCCCGGCGAACTCGAGCGGCGCACTTGTGGAGCCCTTGCCCATGCAGGCATCGACCCACTGGTGCCAGTGGTTGTACTCAGGCAGTTCGGGAAGCTTGGCCCCGTCGGCCAGCGTGCCCGGGAACAGGTGCACGTCGCCCGGGTGGCAGACGATCATCGTGCCGCGCTCGCCGACCACGATGGTGGCGCCATCGCGCGACCGCTTGGCCATGTTGAAGCCAGCCGGCACACCGGGCAGCATCGATGTCGACGGCATGCGACCGCCGTCATACCAGGTCAGCGTGAGCGCCTTTCCGCCGGCAGCCGCGACGCCCTCGAAGGTCATCTCGACGATCTCGCTCGATGGATACTGCTCGGCCGTCAGGCCCTCACTTTCGCCACGGATCAGCGTGGGATAGCCCAGGCCGAGCGCCTTGTACGGAACATCGAAGAAGTGGCACGCCATGTCTCCGAGCGCACCGGTCCCGAAATCACGCACGCCGCGCCACTTGAATGGCGCGTAGGCATCGTTCTTGTACGGGCGATCAGGAGCGACGCAGAGCCACGATGCCCAGTCGAGGTTCGCAGGCACGGGATCGCTCCCGGCCGGTCGATCTCCGCCCTGCGGCCACCAACCCGCAGCGCGATTGGTCCAGATGTGGACCGCCTTCACCTGGCCGAGCACGCCGGCCTTGAGCAGCTCCATCGACTTGCGACGGCCGGGGTTCGCGGTGTTCTGGATGCCCATCTGCGTGACGACCTTCGTGGCGGTCGCGGTCTGGGCGATCACGCGCGCCTCATGCAGCGAGTGGGTCAGCGGCTTTTGGACATACGCGTGCTTGCCCATGCGCATGGCCTGCACGGCGACCGGGGCATGTGAGTGGTCCGGGGTGCTCACGATGACGGCATCGATCATGCCGCCGGCCTTGGCGAGGAACTCGCGGTAATCGGTGAAGCGCGCCTCGGTCGGGACCGCGTAGGTCGCGCCCTGCTTGGCGAGCGTGTCGCGATTCACATCGCAGAGCGCCGCGATCGAGACGCCAGGATGGCTTGCCACCTGGGTGAGATCGGAGGCCCCCATGCCACCGCATCCGACACACGCCACGCGCAGCTTGCTCGATGCGCCCTGCGCCGCAGCACGTCGCACCCACCAGGGCAGCTGCGTCGCAGCCCCTGCTGCAGCGGCGGTGAGGATGAAGTGGCGGCGGCCGGTGGAAAACGACGAGGGATCGATGCGCATGGGGGGTTCCTTTGGG
>VGXJ01000311.1 GCA_016873375.1 Phycisphaerae bacterium | reverse complement strand
GTGGTGGTGGGTACCGGAACATGCACGATCCCGCGGCGCACGCAGAAGTCGCGCAAGGCCGTGGCGTGGGCGACGGTCGCCTGGCCATACGCCTCGAGCGCCTTCGAGGTGATTGTCATCTCGACCTCGGCACCATCCTCGCTGTCGATGAACCGCAGGTCGCCCGTCAAGCCATGCATGCCCGGGTCACGCTCTTCCGGGGCGATGAGCTGCAACGCATACACATCGAAGCCGCGGCCTGCGACCGAACGCAGCCCCTTCTCGGCGCCGTTGCGCAACAGGAAGTCACTGAGCACGATCATGACGCCTCGGCCCTGACGGCCCAAGGCGATCGTGCGCATCGCGTCGTCGAAGCCGGCATCGCCGACGGCCTTGCGATCCAGCAGCCACTGGCCCAGATCGCGCGTGCGCCGGCGGCCGCGCAGGCCCGTGAGCGGATGGAACCCATCGCCGCCGAATCCGAAGGCGGAGACGCGGTTGTGATTGACCAGGCCCACATAGCCCAGCGCCATCGCCACGCGCCGTGCATAGTCGAACTTGTTGGGCGTGCCCCAGTCCATGCTGCCCGAGCAATCGATGGCCAGCACGAGGCTCAGGTCCTCTTCCTCGAGGAAGAGCTTCAGGAAGAGCCGATCGAGCCGGCCGTAGATGTTCCAGTCGACGAAGCGGAGGTCATCGCCGGCAACATAGGGCCGGAAGTCGGCGAACTCCACGCTTTGCCCGCGGCGGCGGCTGCGTCGCTCGCCCTGCACCTTGCCCTGGAAGATCTTGCGGCTCGTCACATCGAGGGCATCGAGTCGCGCCATGAGCGGGCCATCGATCAGCTGGTCCACGGTCTTCGGAGCCTCGGCGCGCTCGTTCATGGCACCACCTCGGTCGGGGTGCGCCCGATGACATGATCGATGATGCGATCGACCGGGGTCGCATCGGCCTCGGCCTCGAAGCTTGGTACCACGCGGTGGCGCAGTGCAGCCGGCGCCATCGCACGCAGGTCATCGCAGCTCACTGCGTAGCGCCCATCGAGAAGCGCCCGGACCTTGGCACAAGAGACGAGCGCCTGCGCCGCACGAGGGCTGGCGCCGAAGGCGATCCATCGATCGGTCCATCGGTCGCTGTAGGCACCATGCGGATGCGTGCCGAGCACCAGGCGAATGGCGTAGTCCTGCACGTGCGGCGCCATCGCGACCTGCCGGGCGAGCCGCTGCGCAGCCAGGATCGCTGGCGCATCGAGCAGCTGGCGTGCTTGTGGAGCCTGTCCCGCCGTGGTGCGGTTGAGCACCTCGTTCAAGGTCACTTGATCAACCGCTGGCACCCGGATCTTCAGCAGGAAGCGGTCCAGCTGCGCTTCGGGCAAGGGATAGGTCCCTTCCTGCTCGATCGGATTCTGCGTGGCCAGCACGAAGAACGGGCGCTCCAGTTGCATCGTGCGACCGCCCACGGTCACGCTGCGCTCCTGCATCGCCTCCAGCAGTGCGCTTTGGGCCTTGGGCGTGGCGCGGTTGATCTCGTCGGCGAGCACCACCTGAGCGAAGATCGGTCCCGTACGGAACTGAATCTCGCGATTGCCGCTTGCGGCATCCTCGACGACGACCTGAGTACCGGTGATGTCGGCGGGCATCAGGTCGGGCGTGAACTGGATGCGCGAGAAGCGCAGGCCAAGGATCTGGCCAAGCGTGCGCACGAGCAGCGTCTTGCCCAGGCCGGGCACGCCTTCGAGCAGCACATGGCCATCGGCCAGAAGCGCCACCAGGCACTCATCGACGACAGCCTGCTGCCCCACCAGCACGCGCCCCACTTCCTGGCGCATGGCCAGCACGGTGCGACCGAAGGCTTCGGCCGAGGCATGCACCTCGTCGATCGTTGCGGGTGAATCGGGCACCGGCTGCAGTCGCGTCACGATGCGTCCTCCTCGCCTCGCGCGCGACGCTTGGCCGCACGCAGTCGTGCAAGGCTCGATGCATCGTCGGCCGGTGGCGCCTCGGAGGATGGTTCGCCGGGCTTGGCTTGCGTGCGATCAACGATCTCGACGGGCGCACTCGGCGTGGTGCGACGATCGGGCTTCGTTGGGGCGTTTGGCGCTGGTGCGATGGGTTCGTTTGGTGCCTTGCGTGCACCGCTGCGCGCGCGCTTCCAGGCTTCGACCGTCGCTCCGCCGGCCTTCGACCCCTCGCCGACTGCCATCGCCGCCAGATCGCGCGCCGCCTCGCGGTCCAGCGTGATCCGGCGCGCAGCCACATCGATGATCAGCAGTGCGGCGGCAAGGATCGCCAGCACATTCCAGATCCGCTTCGCCGCCTCGGGCATCGACAGCCCGCTGCGATCGAAGAAGTCCACTGCCGACGCGTCCTTCAGCGCGATCATGCGACCGCCGCTCACCTCC
>VGXJ01000310.1 GCA_016873375.1 Phycisphaerae bacterium | reverse complement strand
CTACTCCTTCGTCGCCGTCTTCTGGTCGCTCTACGACCAGACCGGCAGCGCATGGGTGCTGCAAGCACGGCAGATGGATTGCACATTCCTGGGCCAGCGTTGGCTCGAGAGCCAGGTGCAGGCAGTGAACCCGCTGCTGATCCTGGTCCTGGTGCCCCTCTTTGCGTATGTCATCTACCCGGCGATGGGCAAGGTGGTGAACTTGACGCCCTTGCGCAAGATCGGCGTGGGCTTCGCGCTGACGATCGTGGCCTTCGCCATCTCCGCCCATGCGCAGCGCCTGATTGACGAGGAGCAGGTCGCATTCCGGGCGAGGGTCGCCCCGATCGTCGCTGCCGACGGCATCGATTTCGCCAAGACCGCCGGAGCGCTCCGTGAGTTCGAGCGCAACGCCGTTGCAGCTGCCCTGGAGAGTTTGGCGCAGAAGCCCGCGGGTGCGGAACGGGACGCCACGGTGGCTGACGCCATCGCCTCAGGCGGCATCGTCATCGCGAGGGATGGGACCCGGATGGATGCAAAGTGGCCGAGCATCGCATGGCAACTTGTTGCCTACCTCGTGATCACGGTCGCTGAAGTCATGGTCTCGATCACGGGCCTCGAATTCAGCTACACCCAGGCTCCAGCATCGATGAAATCCATCGTGATGGGCCTTTGGTTGCTGTCGGTCTCAGCAGGCAACGTGCTCACCGCGCTCGTCAACCGGTTCACGCAGGATGCCGACGGCAACAGCACGCTTGTGGGCGCAAACTACTACTGGTTCTTCACGGCCCTCATGCTCGGCGCGACGCTGGTCTTCATGGTGGCAAGCCGCTTCTACCGCTACCGCGATGTGCTGCCCGCAGCCGGCCATTCCCAGGCCGCCGACGGCTGACCACAACCTGTAGTGGGTGCGCGCCCGGGAGCACCCATCGATCGACGCGGTTGCGCAGAAATCACTGTGGACCGCGTCGTTTTTTCATCGCCGCCGTTTTGCGCGGCCGATGCATCCTGCACGCCACAGGAGGCACCATGCTCGACAAGGATCACCTCATCGACGAGATCACCAGCCTGAACCCAAGCGCAGGCCGCGACTGGCTTGAGCTCTTCGACTCTGATGACCTGCGGCGCTACCTCGATCACCTGCACCATGCGTGCATGCCGCGCGGAGCCGACAGCGTCTGGCACCGTGAGGGGGACACCCCGCCGGTTGTCATGCGCATCGCCGCCTGATTCCAACTCAACAGTCAAGCGACGCGGCCCGCCATCATGGCGGGCCGTTGTCGTGAGGTGGAATGACTTTCGGCGGATGGCGTACCGAGGATGTCGTTCGCCGCGCGGCGTCAGGCGCGCTGGTCGCGCATGTAGTCGGCCAGGCGCTTCTTCAGGAGACGAAGCGCCAGCAGCCCTTTCACGCGGGCGAGCAGCTCGACCTTGTTGACCGGCTTGCTCACGAAGTCGTCGCAGCCGCACTCGACCGCGCGCTCCATGTCCGAGACCTCATGGAGCGCCGTGACCATGATGATCACGATGTCGCGGGTCGTCGGGTTGCCCTTGAGCTTCTGGCAGACTTCGAAGCCCGACATGCGCGGCATCATGACGTCCAGCAGCACCAGGTCGGGCTGCTCGCGTGCGATCGAGGCCATGGCCTCGGCCCCATCGGTGGCGACCTCGAGGCGGCATGGCAACGACTCCATGTAGGCCTGGATCAGCTCAAGGTTCTGCTGGTTGTCGTCGACGATGAGCACCTTCCCGGCAGCCAGATCCACCCCCGCAGCGGAGGGGTCGAGGCCGAGGTCGAGTGCGTCGGATCCTTCGGAGGCCATGCGCCGATCCTAGCGCAACGCGCGGCGCAGCAGGCTGATGGGGTGGAGCGCGGAGCGTCCGGAAAGGTCCTGTACCTGATGGCGGCAGCTGGTGCCGGGCGCGCACACGATGTGATCGGGGCGCGCCGCCAAGGCCGGCAGCACATCGTGCTTGGCGATGCGCACGGACAGGTCCGCCGTGGCGGCGTCGTAGCCGAATGCCCCCGCCATGCCGCAGCAACCGGTGGCGAGCTGCTCCGCGCAGGGATAGAAGCGACGCAGCAGCCCCATCGTCGTGGTTCCGCCCCACAGCGCCTTCTGGTGGCAGTGCAGGTGTACGGCAACGGCCTCGTCGATGCCCGGTGCAGGCAGCGGTCGCTGCGGGTGCTCGTTCCATCGACGCTCAAGGAAGCCCTCGACCGAATCGACGAGCGCAGCGACGGCGCGTGCATCGTCGGAGGCGGCCGGCGACAGCGACAGGTCCTGCCAATCATCGACGATGGCGCTCATGCAGGATGGTTCGAGCATCAGCACGGCGACGGCTCGTTCGCGCTCAATCGATGTACGGAGCGCATGTGCCGTACGCGGCACGGTCATGAGTGCTTCGGCAAGCATGCCGGTC